>JAOUOK010000495.1 GCA_029880425.1 Gammaproteobacteria bacterium | reverse complement strand
AGGCTGAACCTATCACCAGTATTGTTCCCATGAATAACATGTACCGGTAAACCGATAGGATTAAGTATTCTAAGTGTAGTCGGAGCAACAACATCGCCACAATGGATAACAGATTCAGCACCACGTTCCTTGGCATCTTTAACAGCAGCGGCAAGTAAAAAGCGATTGTCGTGACTATCTGAAACAATACATATTTTCATCGGTGATCTACTTCGTGGTTTATATATTCAGTTTAGAAACAAGGTTTCTCAGGTGCATCCTGGTAACGTTTTACAGCGGAAGTAATTTCTTGTTTTGCAGCACCGGCATTTAACCAGCCTTCTACTTTGACCCATTTACCTTCTTCGAGATCTTTGTAGTGTTCAAAGAAGTGAGTGATTTGGGCAAGTAATTGTTGAGGTGCGTCTTCCGGGCCTTCCATTTCAGCGTAGGTTTTACATAACTTGGTAATGGGAACTGCAAGTAACTTGGCATCAGGACCGGCTTCGTCGGTCATGCTCAGCATTCCGATTACCCTGCATTGAATAACTGAACCACTGATAAGGGGAATAGGGGTCAGAACGAGGACATCAACTGGATCACCATCTTCTGAAAGCGTGTGTGGAATATAGCCATAGTTACACGGGTAATGCATAGCCGTATTCATAAAACGGTCTACAAACATGGCGCCCGTTTCTTTATCAACTTCATATTTTACGGGATCACTATGCGATGGAATTTCAATAATTACATTAACTTCGTCCGGGACACTTTTACCGGTACTTACTCTATCCAGGTTCATAATTTAATCCTCGTGAAAATACATATTGAGTCACTTAATTTTATTGAAGCAGAAAAGGGCGGCTATTCTATCAGTAAGTATGAAAAACACATAATTCCGACAAATTTATTCAATTTTTCATGAATCGTATTTTTATCATATCTTTTAAGGCTAATGCATATCCCTGTAAGTTATATCAATAAGGTTGTGAAACCCCTAAAATGCTAAAAGGACATCAAAAATCACGGTTAATTGCATTGACTTAGCTCTGTTCAAGGATTAGTTTTAGTGTCTATTACAAAATATTCATTGGATTGTGTTTAAATTTATAAAATCCAGGTGCGAGCTAAACGCAGACTAAAACCCGAGTTATATGGAGTATAAGAATAATGAGAATTGTATTAATAGGTGCCCCAGGTGGCGGCAAAGGCACACAAGCTAAACTACTCGTAGAAAAATATGGTATCCCTCAGATTTCAACTGGTGACTTGTTACGAGAAGCCGTAAAAGTTGGCTCGCCTTTAGGCATGAAAGCTAAGCAAGCAATGGATGCCGGTCAACTGGTATCAGATGATATTGTTCTGGGCATGATTAAAGAACGACTCGCTCAAAGCGATACTCAAAATGGTTTCATTCTCGATGGTTTCCCACGTAATATTCCGCAAGCTGAAGCATTAGATGACTTGCTAGATGAAGTTGGAAAGCCACTCCAGGCGGGTTTATTAATTGATGTTGATTTCAATATCCTGATGCAACGTTTAACGGGACGTCGTACCTGTGGTTCATGTGGGCAAATGTACAATATTCATACTTCACCACCGCGCATTGAAGGCCGTTGTGATAAATGTGGTGGTGCACTTGATCATCGTGCAGATGATAATGAAGAAACCATCAGCAAACGTTTAGGTGTATACGAGGCTGAAACAGCGCCTTTGGTTGATTATTTCCGCAAACAAGGAAAATTACGCACAGTACGTGGCGTAGGTGAAGTTGATTCAATCTTCTCGGCCATTCAACGTGTATTAGAAAGCTTACCATCAACAACTACACCAGCTGCTCCAGTAACTGCTGAAGCTAAAGAGGAAACAAAAGCAGCAGAAACAAAAACGGCCACTCCTGCGAAAAAAGCCGCTAAGAAAAAAGCAGCCAAGAAAAAAACGGCGACTAAGAAGAAAACGACTAAGAAAAAGATAGCCAAGAAAAAAGTAGCTAAGAAGAAAACGACTAAGAAAAAGATAGCCAAGAAAAAAGTAGCTAAGAAGAAAGT
>JAOUOK010000494.1 GCA_029880425.1 Gammaproteobacteria bacterium | reverse complement strand
GTCGTGGGGCAAATAAGACTCCTGTAGATATCTGGAAAAAAGCAAAATCATTTGTTGGTTTAAAAATGATTGATGCTCTTCCAATGACCCTGGGTGAATATAATAAATTTCGTGAATGGGATATTCCAGCAAATGAAAATGCAAATGCTAAAGGGTACATAGTACGTTATCCTGATGGCTATATTAGCTGGATTCCAGCACTTCAGTTTATCGAAGCCTATCAGGAATCAGGTAAATTGAGCTTTTCTGCTGCAGTGTATATGATGAAGAAAGGTCACAAATTAGCTCGAGCTGGCTGGAATGGTAAAGGTATGTGGTGTATCTACGTACCGGGCACCAAAAAAGCTGAATTACGGCCGGGTACACCGTATGCTACCCATTTGCCTAGACGAAAGAACGTAGAGATCCTACCGCATTTCGATATGTATACCGTTAACTCACAAGGCCGACGGGCTATGTTACCTGGGTGGTTAGCATCACAAAGTGACATCGACGCTGAAGATTGGTGCATCGTTAAGTGATAAAAGCACTTATCATATTAGCCATCATAGGCAAGGGTCTTTACAGCTGTGATCCTGTCTATGATGGTGCTTCTGATACCAATGTGTATAACACCGTAAATGTCATTTTTTAAACGACAGGATATTGGTCGAGTATATGTTATAAAAATGGTGTTACCGGGTGGTACTGTTGTGTATAAAATAGGCATGTGTAACAGCAGCAGATCAACTGATAGAATGATGGAAATTTTAAGGTCCTGGTTTACAAAATTCAGATTTGTACCCTACACTGAATTAAAACTGGATATGGAAACAGGATGGCCAAAAGAGTTAGAGACTCATATTCATAAATGCTTGGAGCATAAACAGTTTATACCGAATGAGAATGTAAGTGGTGGTACAGAAATGTTTACTGAGATTGACGAATTCCGAGTGATTCAGTATCTGAAGCACTGTAATGATAATCAATTCAGTGAACCTCTGGAGTTATCAAAAGAAGACTATAAACACTTGGGACAATTTTTGTCACCATAGTACATAATAAAAAGCAGGTAGTTAAAAGATGGCAAAAGAGTTAACGCTGGATCTAGTACAGTCGCAATTAAGACCTAACCAACGATTAACCATCAGTGAAGAAACTGTCGCTGAAATTCAGAAATTAGCTGAAGATCCAGAGTATGGTGCAGAATTTCTGGACTGTTACATTGATCACCTAAACATATACAAAGAAAATCCCCGTAGATCTCATAATCAATATTTAAATGCAATAAAATTCTTCAGCCTGGTAGAAGCCGGTAATTCATTAACAGATGCGTATATAAAACTATTCCCAGAAAGATTCAGAGATCGTCAAAAGAATTTTCCTCCAGATAAACGTGATAAAAGTATCATGCGTGGAGAAGCCAGTAGATTTAATACCAGCTCTCTGGTAAACGAAATACGTAAAGTTGCTGCCATCCCGGTGCAATTAGTTCATAGGCATTTATTACATGAAGCTATACTGGAACAAGCTGATTTAATGCGTAATGCTCGTAGCGAAGCAGTACGACAAAAAGCCGGTGAATGCCTAATTAAAGAACTAAAACCTGCAGAAGACCACGTATTAAAAGTTGAAGTAGATGATAATACTACTTCAGTTATAGATGAGCTCCGTAGAGCAACTGAGGCTTTAGCAGCCCAAGAGCATACCAGTGTACTGGCAGGTGTGCCGTTAAAACAAATAGCAGAAGCGAAAATTATTGAAGGTGAAATTGAACAGGATGATGAAGCGGAATACGTTGAAGTTATTGAAGACCAGCCTAAGAAAAAATGGACAATGCCTTGAACGTTGAAAGATTAAAAATGGATCTAGATGAAAGGTTAAATCACGTAGATTACAATTTTTTTCACACTGAATATAGACCTACAAAATTTGCTTTACACTTTATCGGCTTTATTAAGTTAGTAAACGGTGCTGATGGAGAAGAAAATAAATCTCCAATAATTCACTATGACATGCTAGACCAGGTGGTTAAAGCTTCGGAAGAAAGTAAAGGAAGT
>JAOUOK010000493.1 GCA_029880425.1 Gammaproteobacteria bacterium | reverse complement strand
TTCCGATTAAAGGTTGATAGATAAGGTCTGTCATTTGATTCAGGAAATACGATATGCGGGAGTGGAGGTTTTTCTGATTTTATATTAAATAAAGTGAGGATATAGTTTTGATGGTTGTGTGAATATTCACATTGAATCAGTGAAAGATATATTTTAGAGTTGGCCATCAATACACATGCAACATGTCTACTTGGAATTAGAGTTGTCTGTGGCTGGGGATAAGCTTCATTAAATAACATGATCCAATATTATGGTTAGCCCCCTTCACTGTGTGCCTGTGTAAGGGGTATCTAACATGCTGGTGGATTATAGTACTTCTGCAACAGGTCTTTTATATTATTCATGTGCAAGCAACCCCAATGAGGATGCTTATCTGTGTATGGAGGTAGTACAAAATTATAAAATGGAGAATAATGTAATGATTAATGCACTGATCGTTTCAGATATCAGGATCTACTGTGATGGGCTTGCGCACATTCTCTCAGAAAAAGGGACATTCAAATCTGTAGCTAAAGCGAGAACACTCGACGATGCTATACGTGTAGTTTCCAGTTTAAAACCAGAGGTTCTGCTGATTGACATGGCCATGCTGGAGAGTTGCGCCGTGATTAAATATATTACAGGTGTCTTTACCGATGTGAAGGTGATCGCCTTGACAGTGACGCGCGATGAAAAAAGTATTTTACTTTGCGCAGAGTCAGGCATAACCGGTTATGTCTTGCGAGACTCTTCTTTGGATGACCTTATTTATGCGATTGAGCATGTTGCCAAGGGGGAAATGTATTGCCCTCCCAGTGTGGCAGAAAATATTCTTGCGCTGGTGAAAAAGTTCAAGTTTAACCAAAATAGAAGTGCTGATAGTAAACTGAATAAGAAGAAAGCGATCCCTGTTTCAATTCTGACGCGACGCGAACGAGAAATTGCTGATCTAATCGCCGGTGGGTTTTCAAATAAGCAAATTGCTCGGGATTTAACGATTGAAGTCTCAACAGTGAAGAATCATGTTCACAATATCCTGGTGAAAATGGGTGTTAAAAGCCGGATGCGTGCAGCATTTGTATTAAAAGAACGATTTATTTCAAATGGGTCTATGTCAGAGATATAGATCTAAAGGTTTAGTTCCTCGTCTTAATAATTCTTCCAGTTCTAGTTCCTAACTAGAGCCTTTTTGCATCCTGTCATCTATATCAAGTTTACGAAAATTAATCCATAGTTTCTCAAAGTCAAGATGAGAACAGATGCATGGATGATATTCGCTGCCTTATTGCTGATTTCCCAAAACGGGTGCTAAACGATATTCTCCATCATGTTATAGGACAAAGCTCCGGATTTAGTGTTGTTGCCAAGTCCGTAGAAAGCGCGGCACTTTGTCGACAAGTTCAGGAGTGTGCAGCGGAAGTCGTTTTTATAGGGATGGATTCAAAAGTGTTTCCAGATATCTGCAAAGAAATATTTTCTAGTTCTAAAAAAACAATAATGGTTGGACTTGTTGATGATGGCCGGAGGGCAGCGATTTATATCGATGATGTTGGGCCATCACAATTGCTGGAACTGGTTCGTGCCGCAAAAAGTAAAAGCACACTTGATGTTGCGTGAAAGATTGTCTGGGTAAAAGCAATTAGTCAGGTAAGGAGAAGCTAATGCCAAGCAAGATAGAGAATTTAACAAATAAACCGCTGTGGCTAACATTGAATAGCGGTCGCTCGATTAATGTTGCTGCAACAATTCAATCAGAAACAATCGAGCAGTCAGAAATTGAAGGTAACGAAAAGCTTAAAAAACTGGAATCCGACGGTGTGGTTCTGATACATCCAGGGAGGAAGGAAAAGCCGGCTGTTAAGCAAACGACGGATGTTGCTGCAGAGCAAGTGAAGGCAGATGACAAAAAAGGCAAGGCTGGCGCAATAGCGCAAAAGAAATAATTTACTCAGGAGAATAACCCATGGCAAATTTGTCTTACCCGGGCGTTTATGTAGAAGAGATACCAGGTGGTGCACGTCCAATCGAAGTGGCCAGTACTTCAACGCCCGCCTTTGTCGGTGTC
>JAOUOK010000051.1 GCA_029880425.1 Gammaproteobacteria bacterium | reverse complement strand
CGATATTAATCCTGAACATTTGAACATTTTATATTTCAAGGTAAGGACACAATGTTTCAGTTTGCTCATAAATTACGTTTAGCGACTAAGTTTGCCGCGTTGTTGGCGACGATATTAACCATTATTTTCGCGATATGTGCCTTTGTTATTTTAAGCCAGAGTGGCAGTGTAAGGGATGAATTAAACGAAAAGTTAAACGTGGTTGCTGAAAAGCATTCAGTTTCCAATCAGCAAATTATCATGCAGGAAGTGTCGGCCACGCTGGAGAGTACTTTTGATGAAGTTGCCGTGAAAGTGGTTGGGCTAATGTTTGCGGCTTCTGCGGGTGTCGTCATAATTGTTTATTACCTGTTTCTTTACATGATTAGACGGCGTCTTGCCGATCTTGCGGTGAAATTCAGGGATGTTTCTTCCGGTGATGGTGATTTAAGCCGTCGTATAAATGTGAAAGGCAACGACGGTATTGATGATCTTGGCAGAATATTTAACGGCTTTATTGAAAAGCTGCAGGGCATTATCAGCCAGGTTATCGATGATTCTTCAAACCTGGTCGGGATGGCTTCTCACCTTAATTCAATCTCGGCTTCAAGTAGCAGCAGTGCACTGCAACAACAAAATCAAATTGAGCAAGTGGCAACTGCGATGAATGAAATGACAGCAACCGCAACTGAAGTTGCATCGAATGCTCGCAATGCTGCAGATGCCGCGCAGGCAGCAGATAGTGATGTCAACTCAGGTATGGAAATCGTAAGTCAAACAGTACAAAGTATTAACTTACTGGCCGGTGAGGTTGAACGTGCCAATGATGTTATTCGTACCCTTCAGTCTGATAGCGAAGAGATTGGTTCGGTTCTTGATGTTATTCGTGGTATTGCCGAGCAAACGAATTTACTGGCATTGAATGCCGCTATCGAAGCGGCACGAGCGGGTGAGCAAGGTCGGGGCTTTGCTGTTGTTGCTGATGAGGTGCGTACACTGGCAAGTCGTACACAACAATCGACCGAGGAAATTCAGTCCATGATTGAACGTTTACAAAATGGTGCCAATGACGCGGTTAAAGTGATGGAGGAAAGTCATATCCAGGCAACCAACAGTGTCGAGCAGGCTAGTGATACCGGTGCAGCGTTACAGAAAATTACCTCGGCAGTTAACACCATTAACCAGATGAACCTGCAAATTTCCAATGCTGCAGAGCAGCAAACAGAAGTTGCCCATGAAATTGATGTTAGCCTGAATAAAATTAACGCCGCGTCATATGAATCGGTCAGTAATGCCAGTGAAGCCTCGCAAGAGAGTGAAAACTTAAACGCGCTAGCAACACATTTACAGGACATGATGCAGCAATTTAAAGTATAAAATTACTTTTTATATAACTCCGCAGCCCTTTTTTCTTTTGCTATCTGTTAAAATAGCGAAAGGATAAAGGGCTGTTTTGTTATGAGTAAAAAAAATTCACAGGATAATATCTACGCTGCACCACTGGATAAAACGGTGGATTTTGTGTTTGATAAAAACGTGGTTGATGTCTTCCCGGACATGATTAACCGTTCGGTACCCGGTTACAGCACGATTATAAATCTTATCGGGGTACTTGCTGAGCAACATGCTAAACCTGCTACCCGTTTATATGACCTTGGCTGTTCTTTAGGTGCGGCGAGTTTATCCATGCGTCACCGCTTAACGGAAGAAGCCTGCGAGATTATCTCGGTGGATAATGCTGAAGCCATGATTGAACGGTTTAATAAAATACTCGAACGGGATAATTCTAAAACCACGGTAAAAACAGTTTGCTCTGATATTCAGGATGTTGACATTATTAATGCCTCGGTAGTGGTAATGAACTTTACCCTGCAGTTTATTCCTTTGCCTGAACGTGAAAATATTATTGCTAAAATTTATGACGGCTTAAATGACGGGGGCTGCTTAATCCTCTCCGAAAAACTGGCCTTTCCTGATAAGGGTGTAAACGAGACACAAATTGATTTTCATCATGCCTTCAAAAAATCGAATGGTTACAGTGATCTTGAAATTGCACAAAAACGTAATGCGCTTGAAAACGTGCTTATCCCGGAAACACAGGAAACTCATATCCAACGCTTAAAAGAAAGTGGTTTCTCACAGGTCTTTACCTGGTTCCAATGTTTTAACTTTGCCTCTTTTATTGCGATTAAGTAACCGGTTTTTATCATGCTTGATTATCGTGCGCTGTATAAAAGGCTAGAACAAAGCGATGCTGCTGAGTGGTTGAATACACTTGAGCAACGTGTTGATAAGGCCTTTAATTCTCCCCGTCATGGTGAGCTGGATAACTGGTTATCCATGCTGGATAACCTTCCGGATATTCAACCTTCGCAGATCGAGTTAACCTCCGAGGTTAAAATTGGTGCTGCGGGGGATAGCGAGCCAGCGACACTTAAAAAGTTAGAACAAGACTTAAGAATACTTATGCCCTGGCGAAAGGGACCTTTTTCACTGTTTGGTATCGATATTAATACCGAGTGGCATTCAGACTGGAAGTGGGAACGGGTTCAGCCACATATTAAATCATTAAAAGGCAAACATGTTCTGGATATTGGTTGTGGCAATGGATACTACGCTTTAAGAAGTTATGGACAGGGAGCAGACCTGGTTATCGGTGTTGACCCGGGACAGAAATATATCATGCAGTTTTATGCGCTGAAAAAATATCTCGGTGATATTCCTGTTCACCTGTTACCCCTGGGGATAGAAGATATTCCGCCATCTTTGAAAGCATTTGATACGGTTTTTTCAATGGGTGTGCTTTACCATCGTCGTTCACCCCTGGATCATTTAATTGAATTACGAGAATGCTTAAAGCCCGGCGGGGAACTCGTGTTAGAAACTCTGGTCATAGAGGGTGATATTAACTCGGTGTTACTGCCAACAGGGCGTTACCAGCAAATGCGGAATGTCTGGTTTTTACCCAGTTGTGATGCACTGGTGTTATGGTTACAACGCTGCGGCTTTAAAAATGTACGCGTGGTGGATGTATCGAAAACAACTACGGATGAACAAAGGGCAACTGACTGGATGACATTTGATTCACTGGAAAAGTTTTTAGATCCCGGTGACTCAAGTAAAACCATTGAAGGTTATCCCGGACCGATGCGGGCGGTGGTATTGGCTGAAGCCCCTTAACTAACTCATTAATAATACTCAAAGGAAATGCCCACCATGTCCGAGATGATTAACAAAGAACAGGCATTAGCGGGCAGAGATGTAAGCATCCCCCTTCCGGAAAAACATTTTGTAAACCAGAACCCTCTTAGTCCACCTTATCCCGAACAGCTGCAAACAGCGATGTTTGGCCTGGGTTGCTTCTGGGGGGCTGAGCGAAAATTTTGGCAGACCAAGGGTGTTTACATCACCCTGGTTGGCTATGCTGCTGGCTTTACGCCGAACCCAACATACCAGGAAGTGTGTAGTGGTATGACCGGGCATAATGAAGTGGTACAGGTAATGTATGACCCAGCGCAGGTTAGCTATGAAGCCTTACTGAAAGTATTCTGGGAATCACATGATCCAACCCAGGGTATGCGTCAGGGTAATGATCGCGGTACCCAGTATCGTTCGGGGATTTATACTTACTCTGATGAGCAACAAACGTTAGCCCTGGCTTCAAAAGCACGTTACCAGGTGCAGTTAGCGAAGGCTTCTTACAGTCAAATTACAACTGAAATAGTGAAGGCACCTGAGTTTTACCCGGCAGAAGAATATCACCAGCAATACCTGGCAAAGCTGCCAGGTGGTTACTGTGGCCTGGGGGGCACGGGCATCGCGTATCAACAAGGCTGATTTTAGTTAAAATCAGTCTTGCAGGGTAATAACCAGTTTTCGCCGGTGTCCCCGGGTACGGTGTTCCCATAAGTAAATACCTTGCCATGTGCCTAATGTGCAACGGCCATTTGTAATGGGGATGGACATGCTATTTTGTGTCAAAATCGATCTTATATGCGCCGGCATATCATCCGGCCCTTCCATATCATGCTGATATTCAGGTGCTCCATCAGGAGCGATACGCGCCATAAAATTTTCAAGGTCTGTCCTTACCGAGGCATCTGCATTCTCGCAGAGAATTAGTGAAGCGCTGGTGTGTTGTAAAAATAAATGACACAAACCCGTTTTGATATTATTTTTGGCTACAAGGTTTTGTACCTCACCTGAAATTTCGTAAGTACCCCGCCCATTTGTTTCAATATTTAACATTTCTTGTTTCATAGATATGTTTTCCATGTGATTTGTGGAAAGCTGCAGTAATAGTTGTTTGCACATAAGTTAATTTTGTAAACAAGTATGTCGAAAATAACTTCTGTGATCCAGAGCCGCACAAGAGAAAAATTATTTACTACGCTTTAAAAAGTAAAATGAAAATTGTCAGGAAAAGTAGGATATTAATTACAAATTCTGTAGGTGAAAACTACTGGTTTATCATGGGGTTATTTAACAAATGTTTGCAGAAGATATTTGAAAAGAGACTTATAATTTATGCATGGAAATATATAAGTAAATGGAAATTTTAATGCCAAGTGAATTGCTTAAAACAATCTTTCAACATCATCATGTAGTTTTTCGCAGCATCGAACTTTCTAATCCTACAGGACAACGCCTGGTAGAATTCTCTAAAAATTCACAAATTGATTGTTCAATTTTATCAGATGAAACTGATTTCTTTATCGCGCTTAACCCGGCTAATTACAAATTTAACTTGTCACGTTTAAATAAAGTGCTAGGTAAAAAACTTTCGTGCCTGGAAAGTAAAAAAGCACTTGAACTAAATTCAAATTTTCAAAATGAAATAATAGGTAACTCGAAAAAAAATATTCATATTTTTATCGATGAAGCTTTGGAATACCATGATGAGTTATATGTTGTGGATGATAGTGCAGAGCATGCTTATGCAATAGAGGTTAAACAATTACAAAAGCTTTCTACTCACGAATTAATTGGAATATCTTTTTCGGAAGAGGTAAAATCAAATATGGATATTAAAGAAACCCTAAGTTTTAAAGAGCGGGTAAAGGCATTGCATTCTTTACCACCAATGCCAGAGACGGCTGCACAGATTTTAAAGTTGCGTTCACTGCCTGAGGTAAAAATTGAACAGATTGTAAACGTGGTAGAAAAAGATCCTGTTCTTGTCGCACAAATAGTCAGTTATGCTAACTCTGCTTTTTTTGGCCAGGCAGGTTCAGTTAAATCATTAAAAGATGCGATTTTCCGCGTGCTTGGTGTGGATGCAGTTATGAACATAACGCTGGCCTTATCAGTTGGTTCGACCTTTCGAATTCCTCAAACCGGGGTGGTGGGTTCACATGCCATCTGGAAATCCTCAATCTATACTGCTTCGCTAATGCAACGTTTTAGTATGTTGATGCCATGGGGGGAACGGCCTAATCCCGGAACAGCTTACCTTGTAGGTTTGTTACATGATGTGGGGCTGCTTGTGCTTGGGCATTTATTTAGCTCAGAATACAATGATTTGAATATATTCCTTGAAAAAAATAAAGACGTTAGCTTGTTCCAGGCAGAAAAAGATGTTTTTGGTATTACCCATATCGAAGTGGGCAAAATGGTTATGCGTATGTGGAATATGCCAGAAGAATTGATTGAGGTAGCTTCGCATTATACTGATAAAAATTATTCGAATGAGCATGTTAAATATATTCAGTTATTGACCATTATTAAGACAATCCTGGCTCCACATGGTCTTGCTTTTGGTGATACCTCAGAAGATTTGCCTTTGAATTTATTAGATTCTCTTAACCTGGATGAAGAAGAAGTCATTATTGCAGCGGACGAAGTGCTGCAGGAAGGTGAAATAATTAAGAAATTGGTCAAACAAATGTGTACCTAGTACTGTAAAAGTGAGAATTTTTATCTATATTTAGATCATGCCTGATCAACAAGATGAAAATATCATGGTTCTTGGCACTCGCTACTTACCACGCAATGCCAGGATTCAATATTCAGAACCTTTATGGAAGCGTGTGCCAACACGAGATCTCAAAGGAAAACCTTATACCGATTTCATGATGCTGATTCCCGGCCTGAGGAACTTTGAGTTGTCACGTCTGCAGGAAATTATTGATAAGATAGAAAGAGTTTTAAAGCATTATGAGAAAGATATTATTCTTGCTGACCTGAATCTGAAGATAAATGTGTTGTGGGTGACGTTGCAGCCTCGTGTTGGCTTAAGTAGCGAAATTGCGGCCCTAATACATCACCTGGTACCCGAAGCTAAACTTGTTTCGCAACATACAGCACAGGTATAGCCATGTATAAACAGGCTGCAAAAAAGCTAGTCGCGTAAAAAATGTAATATATTTTCTTTTTCAAGCTGGGTATCTTTATAACCCAAATCAATTAGGGCATTACAATATCCTTTTTCAAATAAAAGGTAGCTCATAAAGCTGCTATCAGTTTTGGAATAAGCACCAATACCACGTAACAGGCTTTTTATAGACCAGGGTAATTCATGTGCATGGTCTGCGGCCATTTTTCCGATATCCTGGCTGGGTGATACTACCTGCACCTCAACCTGGCGCAAGGTGACACCGTGTTTTTCACGATCCCTATCACCAATAAGTGTCACGGTTTTGTTTATTCGCTGCAAACGCTCGATATCAGCATCAAGGCTATCAAGAAATATACTGTTTAATGTATGGCCTGCTATCTCACCCAGTGTAGGCGGGTTGTTATTTGAAAAGCGTTCAAGTTTTGGTTCGCTTTGATGATTACCAATTACCAGCACACGATCTGCACCCAGGTGAAGAGCCGGGCTGATAGGCGCCGTTTGCCGGATAGAACCATCACTAAAAAATTCACGGTTAAGCTTCACCGGTGAAAATAAAAAAGGGATAGCGGAGGAAGCCATTAAATGATCAACAGTAATGCGTGTTGAAAGGCCGATACGCTGCGCACGTTTCCATTTTTTTATGGATGCATGACCATGATAAAAGGCTACTGATTGACGGCTGGTATAGCCGGTTGCGTTAATACTTAATGCATGTAATGTTTTATTATCAATCGCGCGTTGAAAAACACTACTATCAATATATTGCTCTAATAGTTTTCGTAACGGGGTGCGGTCAAGTAAATAAATTGGGCTATGCTTACCCAATCCACCTAAGGCCATGGAAAATAACCAGTGTGCACCTGTCTTCATAATACCGGGTATATCGGTTCTGAAGACCTGGTCACAGGTGAAATTTGACCAGACAAAATGCATACGGCGAACTGAATGTTTAAAATGATCACTCTTTGCTGCAAGCGAGGCTGCGTTTATCGCCCCGGCAGAAGTACCACATATGATAGAAAATGGACTGGGTGAAGCAGGAGGTAAAAGTTCAGCAATCGCTTTCAAGACACCAATCTGGTAAGCCGCACGTGCCCCACCGCCTGTCATTACAATGGCCAGTTTTGGTTTCTTTTTAGCTTTACTCAACAATAAATCCTTTTTTTGACTTTAATATATTGTTATAAATTCTATGTGTTCACAAATTTAAGTATAGTGTAGTGTTTATCATAGTTTAAGTATGAATTAAGCATTAATTTTATAAGGAATTATGACATTGGGTAGTAAAAAAAGTAGTGACGAAAACGAAGTGAAGACAAAGAAACCGGTATACCCTGGAAATTCAATCATGGTCAGGCCAAACGGGCCGCTAATTTGCAAGGGTGATACTGAGATTACCCTGCTGAATGCGGCTGGCGAGGTTGTTCTAAAAGATAAAGAGTTTGCTTTATGTCGTTGCGGCATGTCGAAAAGCAAACCTTTTTGTGATGGCAGCCATAAGAACCGGGAAGAGGACATAGCACAGGCATTTATCGATGAGCGCGAAGAAGATATCCACTCGCTTGATGGTGAGTTAACTATTATGGTTAAAGAAAATGCGATGTACAGTTTTAAAGGACCTGTTACTATTTTTAGCCGTGATGGCTTATCAAAGACAACACGGACAAAAGGTGCCCTGTGCCGTTGTGGCCACTCAGATAAAAAACCCTTTTGTGATGTGCAACATAAGAAATGTGGGTTTATAGGCTAGTGATTATTTTTAAAAAATATTTGATATATAAAATATGACGCCGCTGCAACGTTATCAACTGGATTTACATAACAGGAAAATAAAAACTGATGATAAGCAGTGGCAGGCAGTGCAATGTACCCAGCGCGTTTATACCGAGTTACTTATTTCCGATAAAAATAAAAACAGTTTTTTTTCATCAATTATTAAACGTAAAAAAAATCCCGTGCGTGGTTTATATTTATGGGGCGGAACAGGACGAGGTAAAACTTACCTGGTTGATTGTTTTTA
>JAOUOK010000491.1 GCA_029880425.1 Gammaproteobacteria bacterium | reverse complement strand
CCCTGCGAAATGCATGAATAGTAAGTTCATCACCTATATTGAACCCGCTAATAACTTTATCGATATTTGATTTTCTGACTTGTAAATTATTTATCGCAATAATGATATCACCTGCAGCAAAGCCTGCTATTTCTGCACTTTCATCACTGAATACCTGCGTTATTTTTGCTCCAACAGGGTCTGCTTCAGTCCTGGCTCCAAGTGACACAGGGTGATTAATTGTGTTTTCTGGTTTCTTACCACCTTTATCATCTACTGAAGTGGTCGCATATAAATTCATATTTATGCCAAATTCAGAAAGTAATGAAGAAAGTGGTAGTTCTTCAACGCCGTATAAGTATTGATTGAAAAAAGATGTCAGATCATAACCCGCAATATCACTGGAAACTTCTTCAATTTTTCCTTCTGGTACACCAATTGAGTTTTTACCAAAGTTTAACCATAAGTAACGCATAACATCATCAAGTGATTTTATATTATTAGTATGTTTTCGAATGGTGAGATCTAAACATAACGCGAGTAGGGCTCCTTTCGCGTAATAGCTTACAATAACATTTGGTGCGCTTTCATCCTGCTTGTAAAATTTTGTCCATGCATCAAAACTTGAATCGGCAATACTTTGCTTAAAACGACCTTTGCCACGTAATACTCGAGTAATAGTCTGGCTAAATAATTCAAGATAGCTTTCTACTGAGATTACCTTGCTTCGAATAAGTGCGAGCTCATCGTAGTAGGAGGTAATACCTTCAAATGCCCATAGTTGGCGGGTGTAGGTCTCGCTTGAAAGGTCATACGGTATGAAGCCTTCAGGCTTAATGCGTTTTACATTCCATGTGTGAAAATACTCATGACTGCATAAGCCTAGAAAATTCCGGTATTTTTCATTAGGTTCAGCAGGATGATTACTTAAGGGTAAATCATCTCTACCACACAGTAAGCTGGTTGAACTTCGATGTTCAAGGCCGCCATAGCCATTTTCTGTGACCATGACAAGAAAGATATACTGATCAATCCTGGGTAATTCACCGAACAGGCTGCAATGTGTCTGGCATATTTTAATAAGATCTGATTTTAGTCTTTCACTATCTGCACGTTGAATTCCGGTTAAAGCCATTTTGTGTATAGTATTTTCAACCTCAAAATCAAATTCAGTATGTGTACCAATTTCAACCGGGTGATCGATAAGAGCATCATAGTTATGCGCTTGATAAAGTCCGAATCCGGTCTTATCAATTTTGTCTACCGTGAGTGAGGTAGTGACATGCCAGTTAGTATACTTTTTATTAGTGGGTTGTAAAATTTCTACGCTGATAGCTTCATCTTCAAAACCATCAGGCATAAGAAATAAGCTGGTGCCGTTATAAAATGCATGTGTCATGTCGAAATGAGCAGAGCGAACCGATAAATCCCAGGCATACACTTCATATTCCAGTGTTAATGATCCGTTAACTGGCCCGCTTTTCCAGCTGCTTTTATCAATCTTAGTTAGTACTACAGCTTTGTTTTCAGACTCTGCCTTGATGGTGATGATATTTTTTGCAAAGTCACGGATCATATAGCTGCCGGGTATCCATGCTGGCAAGGAAAATTGCTGGCCATTTTTATCCGGTGTTTTAATCTCGAGTTTTATTTTAAAAATATGGGCGTTTGGATTAAAGAGATTAACCGTGTATTTTATATTCATTCACTTGCTTCAGGATTGGTATTAATTTTAGTGTCAGGTTTAATGACCTTAACATAGAGAAAGATCAGCTTTTTATCGGTTCTGGTTGTTGAAAAAGTTTTTTCATTTTTTTCAGGGGATATTTTTTTGCTCGAAGCGACTTCCAGCCATTCTCCTGTCTTGCCAACAATTGTTGTGTCAAGCTTTGTATGTTCAATCGCGCCCGCAATATCATCGCTTGGTGCGGAAACATTTAAGCCGACCTGTATAACTGACCAGCCACTGAATTCATGAACTTTAAAAATGTAATTTTTACTGATCTTTTTAAATCTAAAAGACTGTGTTTCAGTACCGTCGGCATAGCGTTTTCTTTCTGCAATCGGGAT
>JAOUOK010000050.1 GCA_029880425.1 Gammaproteobacteria bacterium | reverse complement strand
TCGGCTAAACGAGGCGCATCCTGAAGATGTTGATTGTTCAACCATTGCGTAACAACACCTTCTTCTTTACCCAATGCTGCCTGTTGTAAAGCTTCAAGTGACGCACTACGACCACGAATGTCCTGTAACTTGCCGCGAGACTCGTCAAGCTGTGTATTTAATTGATGAACTGAATCGCGTAATTGCCCAATTTGATTTTGCTTTTCTTCCAGCATCGCCTGGGCTTGCTGAATCTCGGCTTCATCTTTTTGCAGCTGCTGTTCCAGCTCACCACTTTCACTGATTAACTGATCATGTGATTGATTATTCAGTTCTTCTTGTAAACGCTCTAAACGTTGCTTTTGCCGTTGTAAGTGTTCTTCTACGTGCTGAATATGAGTCCGTTCAACTTCTGCATTACGTGAAGGTTCAGTTGCTGCTTCAGAAAAACTGTCCCATTCACTTTGCCAGGCTTGCATAGCACTTTCAGCTTCTGCCAGGGCTTCTGATGAGGTTTCAGACGTGCTTTGTAAATGTTCAAGTTTAGGCTCAACTTCTGCCAGGTCTTCTTTAACCTTAGTCAGGCGTTTTTGATCAGTCTCAAAATGTGCATGTGCTTCTTGCCAGTCTTGCTCAATCTGGTTGAGATCTTGTTGCTGTTGTTGGCGTCGTTCTTTTGCATGTTGAATGGACTGCTCGATTTTAGCGATTTCAGTACCAACACTATAGAAACGACTTTGCACTTCGTTAAATTTATCAGACGCTTCAGTATGCGACTCACGTTGTGATTCAATTTCAGCTTCAATACTGCGCTGACGGGCAATTGCAGACTCTAACGCAGTTTCCTTTTCACGAATGAGAGTTTCTGTTTTTTCAGCTTCTGACTGTTTCGATAACCAACGTAATGCAGTTAATTGTGCTTTGAGTAAACGTTCTTCTTCACGTAAGACTTTATATTTTTCAGCCGTGTTAGCCTGGCGTTTTAAACGCGCAAGATGCTTATCCAGCTCTTCGCGAAGATCACTTAAACGTTCAAGGTTTTCACGTGTATGTTTAATGCGATTTTCTGTCTCACGACGACGTTCTTTATATTTTGAGATACCCGCAGCTTCTTCAAGGAATACGCGTAGTTCTTCAGGCTTTGCTTCAATCAAGCGTGAAATTGTGCCTTGTTCAATAATGGCGTAAGAACGTGGGCCCAGGCCAGTACCAAGGAAAATATCGGTGATATCACGACGACGGCAACGTGTACCATTTAAGTGATAAATAGACTGGCCATCACGGGTTACCGTCCGCTTTATCGCGATGTCAGAAAAGTTTGCGTACTCACCACCGAGCTTACCTTCTGAGTTATCAAAAATAAGTTCTATTGAAGCCTGACCAACGGGCTTACGACCGGTTGAACCGTTAAAAATAACATCTGCCATGGATTCACCACGAAGGTGCTTGGCTGATGATTCGCCCATCACCCAGCGAACGGCATCGATAATATTCGATTTACCACAACCATTAGGTCCAACCACGCCACTAAGCTGGCTGGGGAATTCGACAGTTGTGGGGTCTACAAAGGATTTAAATCCGGCTAATTTTAATTTACTTAAACGCATGGTGCAGAAGATACCGATCCCTGAGTCGACATACAAGACTGAGTGCAAATTAAAGCTGCAAGCAGTGAAAATAATCACGAAAAGTGACGAAAAAATGTTCAAATTGTTCAGGTAAAATTCAATTCATGATATTTAAACCCCAAAGTGAAATCAGTGCTAAAATTGAGCGTATATTTTTAAACCACATTTTAATTTAGAAAATATTCGACTTCTGATTAGAAAATATTCGACTTCTGAATAGAACACGAGAGATCATAATGGCAACCCAAGCAAGCAAAGATTTAGAAACCTTCGATAACCCGATGCCTGAACGCGACTTCACGATTCGCATCGATATGCCCGAATTTACCTGTTTATGCCCTAAAACTGGCCAGCCAGATTTTGCAACCTTACATCTTGAATATGTCGCTGATAAACAATGTGTCGAGTTAAAATCTTTAAAATTGTATCTCTGGGCATTTCGTGAAGAAGGTCATTTCCATGAGAAAGTCACCAACATGATTCTTGATGACCTGGTCAAAGTTACGCAACCTCGTTTTATGCGTCTAACCGGTAAATTTAATGTGCGTGGTGGGATATATACGACAGTCATTGCTGAACACCGTGATCCAAACTGGAAAGCACCCGAGCATGTCACTTTGCCATAAAGAGAGATTAAGGGCTGTTACGTGAGCGATAAAAGTTACTCGTCAATTGTAGCCCGTCCTTCTTCTTTGTATATTGGTATCGATCTTGGTACCTCCGGGTGCCGTGCTATTGCAATTGATGCCACTGGTGAGATTAAAGCTCACTCAAACCTTCACTATATTGATCAAAATTTATCGTCACATAAACCTGGAGACTGGTGGCGTGCTACACAAACCGTATTAGGTGAAATTGTTTCACAAGTTAAACAACAACATATCCAGTCAATATCGGTTGATGGTACCTCGGGTACGGTTTTATTCTGTGATGACAATGGTCATCCACTGACCCCAGCCTTGATGTACAATGATGCGCGTGCAACAACCCAGGCCAACGTTTTAAAAAAGCATCTACCAGCAGAAACCGTTGTTTTAAGCGCCACCAGTGGACTGGCTAAAGTATTATGGTTACTCGAGCATTACCCACAGGATAAAAGCTTTCATATTGTGCACCAGGCTGACTGGGTAGCAGGTATGTTAAGTCACTGTTTTACTGTGACTGATATAAACAATGCTTTAAAAACCGGTTTTGACCCGGTTAATAAAAACTGGCCTTTATGGTTAAAAGATATATTAGAACAAGCAAACATTGATACGGCATGCCTGCCAAAAGTACAGCTCCCTGGCTCGGTTATTAAAAATATTCATCCTCCAGTAGCAAATGCACTTAAGTTACCACTTGATGTTGATATTGTTTCAGGAACAACTGACAGTACCGCAGCCTTTATTGCCAGTGGCGCACACAATGTTGGTGATGCGGTAACATCACTGGGTTCAACCCTTGTGTTAAAAATCATCAGCGATGTTCCGGTGAATAATGCTAAATATGGTATTTACAGCCAGCCTTATGGACAACACTGGTTAGTCGGTGGTGCTTCAAACTCGGGCGGCGCAGTGTTACGTTATTTTTTTAATGACGAGCAAATGCATGAATTAACAAAAAATATCAATCCTGATAAACCAACAGGACTTAACTACTACCCTTTAATTACAAAAGGGGAACGCTTCCCGGTTAATGATCCAGAGCTGGCCCCGAGGCTTTCACCCAAGGTAGAAGATGACACCACATTCTTTCAGGGCTTATTAGAAGGAATTGCAGAGATAGAGCATACTGGTTACAAGTTAATTGAACATTTAGGCGCACCCTACCCCAGCACAGTAAAGACAACAGGTGGCGGCAGCATAAACAATATTTGGTCACAGATACGGGAAGCAAAACTCGGTGTTCCGGTTAAAAAATCAATACATAATTCTGCTGCATATGGTTCCGCCCTGGTCGCAGCAAAGAATCACATGGAAAAATAATAAGAGAGAAGAAATGATTAGTAATCCACTTGCTGGTGCAGGCTACTTTTTAAACGGACTTAAGCTTATATCCAAAAAAGGTATACGAACTTATGTACTCATACCTTTATTCATAAATATTATTATCTTTGCGCTCGGTTTGTGGTTTGCAATTGATCAGTTTGGTATTTTTATCGAATGGGCACTGGCGGACTTACCGACATGGTTAAGCTGGCTTGAATGGTTTATGTGGCCACTATTTGCATTAACATTTTTTGGGCTGGTCTTTTTTACTTTTACCATAATAGCGAATATCATCGCCTCTCCATTTAGTGGTCCATTAGCCAATGCGGTTGAAAAACATTTAACCGGTAATAACAGCCCGGCCCCCACTAAACCCTTTATTAAAGAAGTTAAAGACTCACTGGCAAACGAGTTAATCAAACTCAAACACTCATTATTTCTAATGATGCCGTTAGTATTTCTTTCCCTTCTCTCTTTCGCTTTCCCCCTGGTTTCACCTGCTGTAGCGATATTATGGTTTATTTATGCGGCCTGGGTTTTAACCCTGGAATATGCCGATTTCCCCATGGCAAATCATGGGATGGCATTCCGTCACATCAGGGAAAAACTTGCAGAGAAAAGAATTTTATCTTTAGCATTTGGCTCAATGGCCATGCTCGCGACCTTAATTCCCTTTATTAACTTCTTAGTTATGCCTGTAGCCGTAGCAGGCGCGACAAAAATGTATATTAATGAATTTAGTTCATAATTATGTTTTTTAATAAACTTACAAATACATTTTTCAAACTACCCACCGTAGTTAAAACATTAAAACTCAGCTGGAAAATTTTACTCTTGATCATTGTTATGGATACTGGTTATTTGATTGGCATCTGGCCGGACTGGAAAATTTACGCAGAAGGTCCCATTCAACAATCAAACTTTATTCGTAACTATATATCCGAGCATTATCAGCATCGAGACTGGCCACGCCTACACTGGCGTCCTGTTTCAATAAACGTCATTCCTAAACACATGATCCGCGCATTGATTGTTGCAGAAGATGCACGCTTTTACTCCCATAGCGGGATTGATACCGATGCCCTAAAAGAAGTAATGGAATATAATTTATCAAAAAATCGTTTTATTTATGGTGGCAGTACCATTTCACAACAAACCATAAAAAATATATTTCTTAGCCCGTCACGTAACCCTTTTCGTAAATGGCATGAATTTGTTTTAACTATCGGCATGGAACGCAACTTAAGTAAACAACGTATCCTTGAACAATATTTAAATATTGCAGAATTTGGCCGAGGTGTTTACGGGGTGAATGCAGCAGCACAGTATTACTGGGGAATCCCGGCTTCGCGATTATCTGTAAGACAATCAATTGAACTGGCAGCAAGTTTACCGGCACCGGTGAAACATAACCCCAAAACGCGAACACGTTTTTTCTTAAAGCGTGTTAAAAAGATTGGCCGTTATTTTTAAATATAATCATCGGGACATTACTTACTATCATTGACAAATTCAGGCAAATCAAAATAGAACGTTGTACCCTCTCCTTGTTTTGATACAAAAGCAATTTCTCCACCATGTTTTTCTATGATGGCTTTTGTAATACTTAAACCTAAACCGGTTCCACCTTTCTGTCTTGTATCAGAAGAGTCCTGCTGGGTAAACTTATCAAAAATTGCCGGGTAAAACTCTTCAGCAATACCTATACCGTGATCATTAACAGCTATTCTTATAAGTTTATCGTCAGGTCGTGAAACTACAATTTCGACCGTTCCATTTTCATGTGAAAATTTAGCCGCGTTTGATATTAAGTTGGCCATCACCTGCTTTAAGCGAGCCTTATTCGCATTTAGGTATAACTCATTATCACCTGCCTTGAGAATGATTTTAACTTTATATTGTTCTGCATAAGCTTTATTGTCATCAATGACTTGTTGAAGAAAAGGTATTACAGCTATTTCTTCAAACTCAATTTCCATATCAGGGCTTTCAACTTTTTGCATATCTAATATATCATTTACCAGAAGCATTAAAGCTTCAGTATTATGGCAGGCAATAGAAAGTATTTCCTGAGCCTGCTCAGGTATATCACCAACCGCCCCTCCTTTTAGAAGACCAAGGCCACCCTTAATTGAGGTAAGCGGTGTTCTTAACTCATGACTTACTGTTGAAATAAACTCATTTTTCATTTTCTCAACACGTTTACGTTCAGTAATATCACGAGCAAGAACTGAAACTAACGGCTTATCATCCATTGTAATGTAACCCAGGCTGACCTCAACAGGGAACGTTGAGCCATCTTTACGTTGGTGAACAGAATCAAAACGGATATTTTCACCCTCTTTTAATTTATTCCAGTTTATTTTTGGCTTTGTACTTTCCACATCAATATCAGCTACTTTTAATTTTAGTAATTCATCTTTTGAATAGCCCAGGCTATGGCATGCCTGCCGATTAACATCAAGGAGCTTTCCTTTTAAATCATGTAAGAAAAAAGCATCTGTTGCAGAATCCAGTAATATTTTATAGCGTTGATCACTTTCATTTAAAGAATTTAATTGATTAAGATTTTCAATACGCGTTTGAATATTTTCAATATACTTGTTATGAGTTAACTTTGCAGACTGGAGCATCATGACATAATAAAGCGCCAACATTGCTCCCATCGAATGACTCAAGTTTGCATCATTAGCAAAAAACTGAATCATCAAGGGAACTAATGAAAGGGTAAGAAATGTATTTATTGCAAGCCTGTTGTAAGACAACGTTGCTACTGCAGATGCAGCCATTCCACCAATAACAAAGGCATGGAACACCTGTCGAGCCAGGTCCCCGGCAGGAAAAACCCAGAACGAAGAAGCTCCCCACAAGAAAGATGCTGCAATACTTCCCATTAAAAATCGTTGATGCCATATATGAACATCAGATATTGGAATTGATGAGGCTTTATACTGATAAGCACTAACACCTCTCAGTACACTGACAAAAACAATAGAAAAAAGCCAGCTAAGTAAAAAGTTACGCTCCACTGCAGGCCAGAGAACAATCACAAGGATAGACGAATTAAGTACAGTTACAAAAAGAGCCTTGCCCATTGGTTCATACAATTGCGAAACCTGTACGTTTAATACTTCAAGGTCATTCTGTGTGTTTGCAGATGTAAACATAAAATGGGGATCAGCTTATTATAATATTGTGTTATTAACTCAGAGTGGAAAATTATTATAAAGCATCAGACTGATATTGAATAATTACCTGTTTCATACTCATTCACAAGATTCACTGCCTTTAACTCATATTGATCATCAACACTTACAAAAACAAAATCTATCGCTGATAATTCACCGATAGCCCCCTGTAAATATTCACCTTCTATATATGCAGGAACATCATTTACTTCTAACATACCTTTTACAATATTAGCCTCAATACTGTTTTTTGCTGTAAATACTTTAACCACGTCATTAATCCCTGTTACCTGTTAATAAGGTATTGTTTTAAACGTTTTACGCCTTCTTCAAGTCGGCCTATGGATGTTGTGTATGCAATACGTACATAGTTATTTGCATGATTATCACCAAAATCTTTACCTGGTGTGATTGCTACACCGATTTCCTCTAATAAATCATAGGCAAACTGATAACTATCTTGCGTAAACTTTTCACAATTCGCATAAATATAGAATGCCCCTTGTGGCTCAATTTCAATCCTGAAACCAAGTTTTTTTAAAGCTGGTAGTAAAAAATCTCGCCGCTTTTTGAATTGCTCTTTATGTGATTCAAGTATAGCTATTGTTTCAGGATTAAATGCAGCCAACGCAGCATATTGCGCCGGTGTTGGTGCTGCTAAAAAGATATTCTGTGAAAGTTTATCCATTAAGCTGACAAGTTTTTCAGGTGCTACCATCCAGCCTAGTCGCCAGCCCGTCATATTAAAATATTTCGAAAAACTGTTGATAACAATGATATTTTTATCAACTGATAGTGCAGTATAAACTTCCTGTTCATAAATAAGACCATGATAAATCTCATCTACAATAAGATAAGCATCATTTTCTTTTACATACTGCGCCATTTTTATTAATTCAGTTTTTTCCAGCAATGTCCCTGTAGGGTTTGAAGGTGATGCCACCATGACTACCCTGGTTTTATCTGTCCAGTTATCCTGCAGGTGCTTTAAAGTCAGTTGAAAGCCAGAGCTTGCATCAACAGGAATTGAACATGCTGTACCTGATAAAAAACGAACAAAATTACGATTACAGGGGTAACCTGGATCTGCCAGCAATACTTCATCACCTTCCTGCATAATAGCACCCAGTGCCAACATCAATGCTCCCGATGCGCCAGGAGTAATGACAACCTGGCTTGAGGTGACATTCTCGTCATAACGTGTTTTATAAAAGGTTGCTATCGCTTCACGTAACCCAGGTAAACCGAGCGCTGGGGTATAATGAACATCACCCTCACGTATTGCCTTAATCCCTGCATCTACAACAGGTTGAGGCGTAGGAAAATCAGGTTCGCCTATTTCCATATGAATAATATCCTTACCCTGTGCTTCAAGTTCTTTTGCACGAGCAAGCAGCGCCATAACATGAAATGGTTGAATATCATCTATACGTGTTGAATGGGACATAGCACTATTCTTACCGTAGGTTAAATATTTAGCTACCAGGTTAACGTAGCATTTAAACCATGATACTACCTTAATTAATTATATCCTTGTTAAAATCTTTAACAATCAACTTTACTATTTTGTAAAGCCAACTAT
>JAOUOK010000492.1 GCA_029880425.1 Gammaproteobacteria bacterium | reverse complement strand
AGTATAGTCTTTTCATCTCACGAAAATGGAATTAATCCGCCGATGCGTCAACAAAAGCATATTATATTCATACCAGGGAAAAACCCTAAACCTCCCTGCTCTCAACACAAGCAACAACTCTGGCGTTGTATGCTTGAAGGGATAAATCGTGCGGCCCCGTCCATGCATCCACCTAAAGAACATCAGTTTCATCTGATCAACTGGAATCATATTTTTTACAACAAAGACAAAGACATCAGCATTGACCTGCCATGGATTGATAAACTGATACATACCCATGCACCTGGTGAACTCGATATTCGTCTGGCCAATCACTGGCATATTCGCTTTGCACGTTTCTTATATAACGTAATTGACCAGTTTCACTTTCTGGTACCCTTTATTCCCAATCAAAAGATTAAACAGAACATACTTGAAACTGATCGTTATTTTCATAATCTTGACAATATTGCCAATCAAATCCGTTCTTATACGAAATCTACAATAATACCTTTGCTGGAACAGAAGCATAAACTACTCATCGTTGGACACAGTATGGGGTCTATTATTGCGTATGATACATTGTGGGAGCTATCGCATATTGAAAAACTCGCTTTCAAAGTGGATTTTCTCAGCATGGGAAGCCCACTAGGCGTTCGTCTGATACAAAAACATCTGCGCGGATTTCAGGAAAGTGGTAGAAGACGGTATCCACTGAATATCCGAAATTGGTACAACATCTCCGCAGTTGGCGACCTAACTTCGCTGGACGTTGAGCTCTGTGACGACTTTACTGAAATGATCCAGCTGGGGCTGGTTAACAACATTGAGGACCACTGCCACGATATTTATAATTATTTCAGAAATCACGAAGGCTTGAATGTTCATCGTTCATATGGATATCTGGTAAACCCAGCCACTGGAATGCTGATTGCAAATTGGTTATCACAAGATTAATTAAAAATTTAAATCATAATAACAAATATTTATAATTGTAATTATTTTACATTCACCTTTAAATCTATAGACAACGATATAGATTTCACCATACATTCAAATCGCACGTAGAACAAAACGCCAACACATATTATAAATCAACTTAATACGAACCACCCTGGAATGGAGAATCAGTATGCGCATATTATTATCAGTGATATTTGTCTCCGCGTTTACTTTTAATGCCTATGCCAGCTCAGGAGAAATGAGCAATGAGTACAACATGGCATTGAGCGAAGCAAAATCAGCGTACGACAAAGCCAAAAAATATAATTTTGCATGGAGTGAAACCAAGGAAATGATAAAAAAATCTGAGGACTCTGCAAAAGCAGGTGATATGGAAAAAGCTATATCAATTGCAAAAGCAGCCAAACGCCAAAGCGAGAATGCCTACCAACAGTACATAAGCCAGAAAGATGTAAAGCCTCGCTTAAATTAGCACCAATAAACTCATTACGGTAGTTTAGCCGAGCAATGCTCGGCTTTTTTATTTTATTTAAACACATATAGTCGAGCAGGCTTACCCAGAAAGGAAGATTACGTTAGAATATAAAGTCAATTGTAGAAAAAAGTGATTATCGTATGTCTGACGAGGAAAATATAAAATACACCGGTAAAAAGCACATCCTCGCAGATAACACATCACCTTATCCGGTTAGTCGTCTTGCCCCCTCAATTGAATTAATTGATCTTGCCAGGCAAATTAGCCATGCCGATACACTCATCAGTACGCAGACAAATGCCAAACTACAGGTGATTGCAGATCAGATAAAGTTTTTACAGGATGAGGCACGGCAGATACTTGAAAACGCCAAACGTAACCAGGAACTACATCATGTAAATTGTCAGTTCAAACGTTTACCTGGAAACATCTACCATTTGTACAGAAAAAATAATGGTGAGCAGTACTTTTCGATGGTCTCCCCTGAAGAATGGAACGGGCAACCGCCACATATATATATTGGTTCCTATCAGCTAGGAACAGACATGAACTGGACTGAAATTTCAGCGTAGAAAAGGGCTATAGTTTTAAACCGCTATCTTGACAATACCTGATCGGCGAAGAAACATTAC
>JAOUOK010000490.1 GCA_029880425.1 Gammaproteobacteria bacterium | reverse complement strand
GCCTTGTATCCATATATAACTGGTAACACCGCTGCAACTTCATCAGCAGGGGCAGTTTTTACATCAGCAGGTACGGACTTTACTGTAAATACACGCGCTGTACTTTGGCAAGCTGGTGATGATGATGGCAGTGGTGGCATTGGTATTGCAAATGATGGCATTGCTGATGGTCATGAAAGTACTGATACTGATCCATCTAATAATGTCAATCTTGCAGATAATACGGTGGCTAATAACTATGGCCAGGAAATATCAACTGAACAAGTTCTACTAAGCTCACTTTTAAACCAGCCTGCCGGTGGTAACAATCCTGTTCTGAATGATAGCTCTGCAAATGGTTTACGCATTACCAGTTTCAATGTAACAAACGGCATCGGTAGCTCTACGACCATTAGTTACCCTGAAGTTGGAATTATAGAAATTACATCAAATGTAAATGATTCAGATTATCTTGGAATCGGTAATATAGAGACAACTAAATTTCTCGGTAAATCTGGTTTTGTAGGACGTTTTACTCCTCATCATTTTGATACTGTTCTTACAGATGGCTGTACTAATATTGCACCACTGACAAGTTTTACATATTCAGGCCAGCCTGTTACCGTTCAAACTATAGCAATGAATAATTCAGCAACCCCTGCTATAACACAGAATTACACTGATGGTTTTGCAAAAGCGGTGACTCTCAGCTCTCCAACTCTTGTAGCCGGAAGTTTTAATGGTACAGACAATATTCTCGCAACTGACTTTGTAAATGGCTCTTATATTAAAACTGATGTTACCTATACATTTTCAAGTAAAGAATCAGGACCAGATAGCACTTTTACTATTCGTGCCACAGATACCGAAGGTATAACTTCAAATGAGCCGTCTGCAAATGAAGGCATTACAAACTTACGTAGTGGGCGTGCTCGACTAGAAAATGTATTTGGTTCTGAACTAACTACTTTAATAATGCCTTTAAAAATCGAATTCTATTCTGATAATGCAACCCCTGCAGACTTAACTGATGATGGCTTTGTACTCAATACTGATGATACATGTACAACTTATGATGCAACTTTTGCAGATTTAACAAACTATTCTGGTAACTTATCCGCTGGTGAAACAACGGTTACTGGATCCGGAACAGTTACTACAGGTGAAGCAAATATTACATTCAGTGCACCGGGCACAGGAAATGAAGGTTCGGTTAATTTATTACTTAACGGTTTATCATTACTTAACTTGTCTACAAACTGGTTAAGCTATAACTGGAATATTGATTGTGATAATGCAGATGCTGATAATGATATTACCACGGGTATAGATGCGGGGTTATGCGGACCATATGGTATCGCCTCATTTGGTTTATATCGTGGTGATGATCGAATAATTTATCAACGTGAAGTTTTTAATTAGGCTGAAACTTATTCAATGCTTAAAACGAAACTCACTTATTTAAAATATAAGGATAGTGTTCATAAATTAAACTGCATCTTCCATATCCAGCTCTTTAATTTTTCGCGTTAACGTATTGCGCCCACAACCCAGTAACCGTGCAGCATCCTGACGGCGACCACCTGCATTGCGCAGTGCAGTTTGAATCATGACACGTTCAAATTCGGGGGTTGCTATATCAAACAACCCTGTTTCACCATTGGCCAGTTGTTGTTCGGCCCAGCCCTGTAGCACTTTAACCCAGTCACCACTGACTTGAGATTTAGATTCTGTACTCGATAACTCGGGCGGTAGATCATCCAGGTGAACTTCCTGGCCCGGTGCCATAACGGTTAACCAGCGGCAGGTATTTTGTAACTGCCTGACATTACCGCGCCATTCCAGCTTTTGCAAAAATGCTAAGGTCTCATCGTCCAGTGTTTTCGTTTCCATGTTAAGTTCAGTTGCCGCTGCCTGTAAAAAATGACGTGCCAGCAAGCCAATATCTTCACTACGTTCACGTAATGCGGGGATATGAATACGAATAACATTTAAACGGTGAAATAAATCTTCACGAAACTCACCTTTCTCTACGCGGGACTCCAGGTCCTGATGCGTTGCCGCTATAATACGGACAT
>JAOUOK010000489.1 GCA_029880425.1 Gammaproteobacteria bacterium | reverse complement strand
TAAGTTGCTCAATGAAATGAATGATGTTTGTTTTGAGATGCGGGAGGAGTGGTTTTGATTGGCTAGAGAGGTCTGTTTTACTATCTCCTAGCAACTATATTTGTAATATTTTTCAATTTATTCCTTATTGCTAGGAGATACAACACTAAAAATCCTTTTGTCTCTCTCAAGATTAACGTAATTAAAACGGATAAGCTCAAAATCAATTAATCCGTCTTTTTTCTTACGAGGAGGTAACGCTGTCAAAAAATAAATTGCATTTTGATTCGGTAAAAATATGCTTCTATCAAGTAGCATCCAACCTTCAGAATCACGCACATTCTCTCTTGCTTCAAGCTTTTTAGATGGTCCATCGTAACGTATTTCGCCATTAAGTGTGACTATTCTGGATTTGCTTCTGTTATCGTATTTAATAATGATCGCCGGACTTCCATATTTACTCATTCGATCAATATAATAAAAATCTTCCAAATCTACAGACGAGACATAGTGTTCAATTATTTTACCACCACAAAATAACTGGTATATAGGTATCTGTTCCTTGTTTTGATATTCTCTGGGAGATAACTTCAACAACACTGAACCATCATTTTCTTGTAAGGCAAAGTCGAACATTTCAGTCAGCGGATGTTCACGATGATAGAAAGCTTCTTCAGAAAAATATTTATCTCTAAATTCACTTAAGTCAATAGAACATGTTTTGTCAGTAGCTTTTTCTGTTATTTCCAGAACGTCATCACAATATCTCATAGAATAGGTCAACGTATAATCATATTCTTCATACGTTGGGTAGCTAGTCGGAAAGCTGTATATATCTTTGCAGCGTTTTCTCGGTTTTGTAATGGCAAAGTCACGATCATTTTCAGATAACTTTCCTTTACCATAAAAAACTTCTCTATAATTAGTAACAACAGGCAATATATTGGCTAAATCATCCTCTAAAGTTATTGTAATACTAGTTTCATTTTTTCCTAATGTCTCAAATCCATAATTTGAGTGGATTCCAAATCTGAAAAATGATTTGATTACTTTACCATCGATAATAAAATCTAATTGTTTAGTCTCAACGTCATATAGCATTGAATGCTTCACATCACGAGAGTGAAAGACAGAATTACTAAGCGACGCACAGCCACCAATCACCAATAATGAAATATAGAAAAATAGTTTCATATATACATCCAATTAAATTTTTATAGTAATTTAGATATAACAGTTATTATATTAACTCAGAAATGTATCACGCTTTTCACAGAAATGACAATAAGGAAGTAATAGCTGTCAGGAGACTGCCGCGTCGCATGCTCCTCGCAGTGACAGTGTATTTATGAATGGATTCTGGCCTTACGGTGAATATAGTGTGCCTGTCTACAATTATTTATTTTGTTCCCCCCAGGATTCAAGGTAAAATAACCGACAATTATTGGCCGGAGCCAGAGCTAAAAGCCAAAACAGGCTTATCACAATTAAATAAAGAGATTAAAGCTCCATGCTCAGCAACGTTTGATATTTGAATAAACCTATTCGATTTAACAGTAATTGAGGCAACCTACAATGTCATCTCTTCAGGAACAGTTATTAAAAGCAGGCTTGACCACCAAGGATAAGTTCAACAAAGCCAAAGGTGCCAAACACAAACAGGAAAAAATTAAGCAGACACAAAAGCGTGAAATTGTCGATAACGACAAACTTGAAGCGCAAAAAACCCAGAAAGAAATGGCCGAGCGAGCGAGAAAACTCAATCAGCTGAAAAATGCTGAGGCTCAGGAAAAAGCCATCGTCGCACAGATAAAACAGATAATTGATGTGAATAAACAGTCACGCGGCAAGCCAGAGGTGACTTTTAATTTCTCCGACAATGGAAAAATAAAGAAACTGGAAATTTCCAAAGAGATCCACCGATACCTCACAAAAGGTTTTTTAGCGATTGCCCGTTTTAACGGAGAATACGCCATAATCCCCAAAAACATCGCGGCAAAAATTGAACAACGTTCCAAGGATTACATCGTACTGCTGAATCAAGAAGAAGCCCAGTCTGAGCTGGAACAGAATGATGATCCTTA
>JAOUOK010000488.1 GCA_029880425.1 Gammaproteobacteria bacterium | reverse complement strand
TAAATCATGCCTTCATTTTCAGCCATACGACGGATCCACTTATCTGCTTTGATGCTCATTCAATTCTGCCTGTAAGTATATAATCAGTAGGTATCAAAAAGAGCATGAAATATATCACAGTTGCCCTGATTCAGAGAAATAAAAAAGGCGCTGAAATTCAGCGCCTTTATAACAAGAGCGGAATATTTTCTTCCTGACAAGGCGAGGAAATAAATTTAAAAAGGAGTTTGCAATAAGCAAATCACGATTTAAATTTGTTTTCTCAACGCCGTCAGGGAGTAAATAGTACGCTCTTAATTGTTCTGGATAACGATATTCGGGAACGCCGCGCTATGATCCTTCGTCTTCTGTGAAAGCTTAGCCGCAACTCGACGTGCAATATCACGATAAATCATGGCTACTGTACCTTCAGGGTCTGCCACAACAGTAGGTTTACCTTCATCGGTACCGACACGAATCGACATGTCCAGCGGCAATGCACCGAGTAAATCAACATCACTGTCTGCGGCCATACTTTCACCACCACCTGAACCGAAAATGTGTTCAGCATGTCCACACTCAGAACAAATATGAATCGACATGTTTTCAACAACACCGAGTACTGGTACTTCCACTTTCTCAAACATCTTCAGGCCTTTACGTGCATCAAGTAATGCAATGTCCTGAGGCGTTGTGACAATCACCGCACCCGTCACAGGTACTTTTTGCGCCAGCGTTAACTGTATATCGCCCGTACCTGGTGGTAAATCGATAATTAAATAATCAACATCATTCCATTTAGTGTCTTTGAGTAACTGCTCTAATGCCTGCGTTACCATTGGGCCACGCCAGATCATTGGGGTATCTTCATCAATTAAATAACCAATCGACATTGATTGAACGTCATAGTTATTCATCGGTTCCAGGCTTTTACCATCTGCAGATTCGGGTTGTCCGCTAATACCCAGCATACGTGGCTGGCTTGGCCCATAAATATCTGCATCAAGAATACCGACTGTGGCGCCTTCTGCTGAAAGTGCTAATGCCAGGTTTACCGATGTCGTAGATTTACCTACACCACCTTTACCGGATGCCACGGCAATAATATTTTTTACACCAGGAATCATGTTCACGCCTTTTTGTACCGCGTGAGAAGCAATTTTATGTGCAACATTAACCGTGACTTCATTAACACCATCAACGGCTTTAACGATACCGGTTAATTTATCTGTCAGCTCCTTGATATAGCCATTAACTGGAAAACCATAAAGAATATCAATAGAGACGTTACCGCCATCAACCTTAATATCTTTTACTGTTTTGGTTGAAACCAAATCAGCATCAAGATAAGGATCAATATACGTTTTTAATGCTTCTTCGATTTGTGATTGAGCGACGTCAGACATGCTCTATCTCCTGCTGTAGTTAAATTTAATAAAAAGATTAAATTCAATAAAAAGTTAAATCTCAATAAAAAGAGTAGGGTTAAATAACCTAGTAATTTAATCTGGTAATTTAGGGTTCGCAATATTACACAAATATGCTCGTTTGTGCGAGCGAAAAGCGACTCAATTTCTAAAAGGGACATATTCTACTCCTCCAAAGTGGCAGTTGCGACAGATAACTGCTACCTTAGCGCCTTTTATACAGACGCTTAAATTGAGTCCATTTTCTGACTCTAGCAAGTACTCAACCTGATAGTATTGATTAAAAAATGACCAACAAAACACGCAACATTCTTGTTACCAGCGCGCTGCCTTATGCCAATGGCAGCATTCACATCGGCCACCTGGTTGAGTACATACAGACCGATATATGGGTGCGCTTTTTGAAAATGCAAGGCCACCAATGCACATATGTTTGTGCAGATGATGCCCATGGCACCCCGATCATGCTGCGAGCCCAGAATGAAGGTATTACCCCAGAAGAACTCATTGCAGCAACGGACAAGGAACACCGTGCAGACTTTGCTGATTTCAAAGTCGATTTTGACAACTTCCATTCAACGCACTCAGATGAGAACCGTGAAATTGCGGAAACAATCTATAAGCGCTTAAGAGATGCCGGGCATATTGAAAAACGCACG
>JAOUOK010000487.1 GCA_029880425.1 Gammaproteobacteria bacterium | reverse complement strand
AAAAAACCAGTGCTCAGGCTCTGCAGTGAAATTGAAAAATAATCCTGCCATGCCCCACATTAAACCCATCAGAAATATTCCCAGGTAAAAGGCGTATTTCCATGCGTCGAGAGAATACCGTGCGGGTGATTTTTGAAATTTATAAAGTGTTACAGAACGATATACCAGTATGAGTAAAGTGGTTATTAGCCAGCTTAAAGATAAAACAAGGTCTTTTTCTTGAATAAATTGATAACCCAAAGCACAGGCGACAATGAGTGATAATATTATAGAAAAGTATGCGTTTTTATATAAAAGCGAGATTAATTCTGCTTTAACATCATTTTTATTTTCGCTTTTCATACGATTGAATATCGGCACCATTTAAATGTTCTGCATAGTATTAAATCATTATTTTCATAAATAAAGTATTTTTTTTGCAATTTTAATAAGAAATTAAAAGAAGCAGATTGCTGTTTGAATTGTTGCAAATTGTTACATGCTTATGCCGATATAAAAAATGAATAACATTATTTATAAATTATTTATTTTAAATAAGCTATTTTTTATTGTCGGGTCTTTTATACCAGTATGCACAGAACCATTTAAACCGGGTGATAAAAGGAAAAATGAAGATAACAAGTAATAAAATAAATTGATAAGAATGGCTAAACCAGGCCAGTTTTCGACCTGAGGTAATAACTTTAGGCTGAGCGATAATCATGAATTTACGTTTATGTTTTTTTGCGACACGTTTAAGTGAAATAGAAAACCATATCTCTTCTGTTGCGAAAACTTTTTCGCTAAATCCACCACAGGATTCAAAGTCATCGCGGCGCGTATAAACAAAACAGCCGGCTGCAAGCGAGAAAAAGCGGGAAATGAAATTCCAGTAACCGAGTACACCTTTCACTAAAAGCGGTACGTCATGTGATGTTACTGTCGCTCCGCCTCCGCAACAGTGACCAGTTTCAAGATTGTTTAGTGCTTTTTGTAATAATTCAGTGGGAACGATGGTGTCGGCATCGACAAAAATATAATAACGCCCTTTGGCAACGGTAGTTCCTGCATTACGTGCCCGAGATATTTGATTAACGGGTTCAAATATCACTGTTGCACCCGCATCTTTTGCAATTCCAGCGGTATTATCAGTAGAGTTATTATCAGTAACAACAATTTCTCCATTTAATGAAATGGTTTCCATCGCCTCCTTAAGCTGGGCTATTGTGCCTGGAAGCAGTTTTTCCTCATTGTAGGCAGGAATAATTATTGAATAATCGATATTCATCAGGAGGTAATACCATGTTAATTATACAAGTGTGTAAAACATACAAATTTTATATCTATTATATCGGTCATTACTACACTTATATTAAGTAAAAATATGTAAAAGTATGCTTTGTTTTAAATCTTTACCTGTAATAATGGTTTATATTGTAACTTATGTGTTAACAATGATAGTTATCCACAGCAAGAAATGACAATCGTATCTTCATTGCCGTTTCCAATTGGCTTTATTATTTAATCTCTTACGAGAGATAATTGTATAAGGAGTTAAGTATGAAAAAAATGGTATCAATTCTTTGCATTTTTCTTTTTAGTTACCAGGTTGTTGTCTCTGCTGCGCCACAAATGAATATTGAAGATACAGTCGTGAAAATGCCACTGGCTGCTGATGTTGGATTTGATGATGCCGTTGCTTCTATGAAGTTACGTGCAAATGCCCATAATATGAAGCTTGTAGCGGAATTACCCTTGTCGAAACAAATACAGGCCATGGGTAAAAAGGCCCGGCGCATGGATATATACCAGTTTTGTGATCCTCTTACAGCACAACAGATGGTTGAAGCAAATATTCATTTTGCCGCTTATTTGCCCTGTCGTATTGCTTTAGTTGAAGACAAAGATGGTAAAGGATGGCTGGTAATGATGAATTTAGATATGATGTTACACAGTGCTACGTTAGGCAAGGAGCTCAAGGTAAGTGCAACGAAAGTCCGTGATGTGTTGATGGATATTATGCAGGCAGGCGCTAATGGTGACTTGTAAAAAAACGTTTTAGCTTTATAGCAACAATCACAAGTAAT
>JAOUOK010000486.1 GCA_029880425.1 Gammaproteobacteria bacterium | reverse complement strand
ACGTCAACCGGGAAAACGTCTTACCTCCTTTCAGGGCCTTCATCTATTACACTCCCTTGCCGCTGGTCTTGAATGTGTACATACCATGGGGGAATATCATGGTGACCTGCACATGGATAATATAATTGTTCAACGTTTTGGGCTAAGCTTTGATCTTAAGTTACTGGATTTTTACCAATGGAAAGCACCACGTAAAGAAAATATTCGTGGTGACACGGTCGATATGATACGAATACTCTATGATGCGATTGGTGGCAAAAAGTATTACAGTAATCAGCCAAAAGAAATTAAAAATATTATTAATGGTTTAAAACAATCTTTAATTTTAAAAAAATTCAGATCAGCTGGTGAATTAAAACAATACCTGGAAATTATGGCATGGGATTAATCAAAGTAGGCTGGCGCGAATGGTGCTCATTACCTGATTTAGGTCTTCCCCGAATCAAGGCAAAAGTTGATACCGGTGCAAAAACATCATGCCTGCATGCATTCAATATTGAACCCTACCAAAAAAATGATGAATTATGGGTCAGGTTTGGAATGCACCCCCACCAGGATGATACCGAGACCGAAGTCTTTTGCGATGCCAAAGTCGTTGATGAGCGCGATGTCACTGACTCAGGTGGCCATAAGGAAAAGCGCTATGTCATCGCCACTGAACTATACCTGGCAGATCAACACTGGCCAATAGAAATGACTTTAACCAATCGTGACACCATGCTGTTTCGTATGTTACTTGGACGAACGGCAATGGAAGAACGTATTGTTGTAGATCCTTCTTCCTCGTTTCTACTCGGTAAAGCTGATAAAAAAGATTAAGAGAATATTTTAAATATTATTTGCATGCGGGACTTACTGTAAACATGCGCGATGAATCAACTAAAAAATAATCTTCAAGGTAATTTCGCCCAATCAACATTTGATATTTAAAATTTTCACGGTTAGCAAGATTAACTTCTAACTCACGATAGATCTTCCCCAGGCAAATCCCCAATTTAATAACTGGACGCTTAAGAGGTAAGGCAAGCTTTCGTTTTATTTTCACAGTATGAATGATCTTTTTATCCAAAATAATATCTTCACCGGCATTATTTATTACTCGAAACTGTACCCATTTCTGATTGTCACGTTTAAAATTTTTAATTATTTTGGCATGTAAGGATGAAGTCGTCGCTCCCGTATCGATTTTTGCCTTTAATTTTAATGCATTTTTGTTAATTGTGACCTGTTCTACCCAGCCAATTGTTTGTTTATCGGCTGCTAATGTAGAAGATATATTTAATAAACACAGTGTAAATGTAATACCTCCTAAATATTTTCGACCCCAACCAAAAGTGCTTAAGCTTGAAATATACAAAGGGGGTATCATAATCACCGTCTCATTCATGGAGAATATTCTACTAATTTATAATAGACGCTAATCAATTAATCAAGTACATTTTCAATCAACTGAAACATGAAGCCTCTATAAAATGGACAATAAAAACTCAGAAGAAGTAAATGCCACTAAAACCATATCGATATATTCATTAATGTTTATATTAATTCTTTCATCTGTTGTTGCGATAACCATTCGATTATTTTTTATAGGTAACGAAACTCTCGCCGGTGGGGATATGCTATGGCGTTTAAGCATTAATGCCACAACACGTAACATACCTCATGATACAATCATTAAGGTATACCCTCCTTTTGATACCGAATATATACGTGTCATACAACGTAAAGTCAGCCATCCCGGTTTTAAAACCAGGAAATCAAGTGAGGAAGAAAAATACCAACGCAATATAAATATTATTGCTACTGATATAGGTGAGCATAATATTCATACCGAGTACTTAGTTCACGTAAGCCAAACCGCTTTTACTGTACCCCCAATTAACCCTGAGTTATCTACTCAAAAACGAGAGAGTTTTTTACTTGATTCAGAACGATTACAATTTAAGAGTTATTCTGTAAAAGAACTCTTAAAAAAACTTCTACAAGGTCAGCCTGATCAGGATATACTCGTTGAAAAGATTTATCGCTTTTCCAAATCCATCCCGATATATAAAGGAAAAGACACCCCTAACGT
>JAOUOK010000485.1 GCA_029880425.1 Gammaproteobacteria bacterium | reverse complement strand
CAGTATTTTGCGGGCATGGAGTTTTATTTTCCCAGCGTCATCGTAACGAATAATTAAAGGTGCAGTAGTATCCGTGGCGAGACCAAAGTCAAAATCAGTAATAGTTGTGTACGTTAGTTCCGGTGTGCCATCCAGCTGATCAAAAGTGGTTCCACCATCTGTGCTGAGATAAAGTTTATCTCCGGTACAATTTACAGGGTCGATACATTCAAAGGCAATTTCAATAGCGGTAGCGCCAGTAAAGGCAGCTTCACAAGCACCAGTATCATCACTTGTTTTAACAGCTTGTAGTTCAAGAGACTGAAGTGATGGCGCGATACTGGATGGTTTACCCGCGATTTGAGTTGTAATAGTGTTTTTAACTGTATCCGCGAGAAAATTAAAGCCTGTTGAAGAAAAAGTAATTTGGTAGTCATCGCTTGCGACTGCTGAGCCACTGCTTTCAGTAATAGTGGTTGCAATAGTATTGATGTTAGTTGTTTCTGTATGAGTATTTTTATAATGAAGAATAACCGATCCATTATCACCTGCAACAAATGTATATGTTGCTGCACCTGAATCACTTGAACCAATTGTCAAAGTACCATTGGCATCTGAAGCTGTACCCGTTTTGCTCCAGTCACCATTTGCTGTACTGGTTGAAAGTGTCACGGTGCCAGTGTAGCCGGTAAAAGTGTTATGTGATGCATCATGTGCTGTCAGGATGATTGATTCTGCCTGGCAATTTATGCCGGTTCCTGTTGTTGAGCCAGTGTTTATTGAAAAATGATCAATTCCACCACAGTTGCGTGAAGCACCATTCCAGTTTAATCCAAGCTGATAGTTATTAAACATGGTCTTAATGAAGGCACCGGGTAAGTAAGATTGCATAACCAGAACTTCATCAATTAATCCATGAAAGTGATATGCATTTGAGCCGACACGTTTACTAATCATTAAAGGATCAGTATTAGAGATAAGAGTTGTTGGAGTAAACATCTTAAAACTTGGATAAGTTACAGAGATATTATTTGGTAATTCACCATTAATATAAAAGGCGAGACTATTACCATTAAATATTAACATGATGTGTGTCCAGCTTGATAATGCAGGGAGTGATGTAAAAACTTCGTACCTTCCCGCAGCAGTTTCTGCACGTCCAACCAAGCGACCATTTTCGGAAAAAATACCCATTTGTGCTCGCCCTGATCCACCTCCATGAACAGATTTAGACATAACTTGATTTATGCTGGAAGTGGACCAGCTAGATGGATTAATCCAGGCTGAATAGGTTAGTTGATTGGTACCAATTAATGCAGGGTGATGGGGGATCTCAATGTAGTCGTTATTACCGTCAAATGAACCTGCGTTACATAATTTACCAGGGGTTACCGTGGTAACGTTATTATAGGGTGTGCCATGAATTGCATTAGAGCTTATATCACTTACTTCATTCGTATTATTATTCCATGAAACTTCATCCATATACCATTCAGCCATGGCATTACCTAGTATGGTTCCTATAGGATAGCTATTGATAATTTTTGCATTGGATTGATTAAATAATTTGAGATAAAAATATACGGTATTATTGGTTGAAGGATTAATGCTGTTAGTGAGGATGTCTACACTTTGGGTTAAAGTTGTTGTGTTAGCATCAAATTTAATCTGACCAGTCTTATAAACATAATCATAGGTAACTTGTGGATCGGTATCTGCAATTGCAGTTCCACCAAAAGTTAAATAATCAACAGTCACGTCATATGCAACAGTTTTTTCCAGTGTAAAGGTAAAAGTTGCTGTATTGCCTTTGTTTACAGTTACGTTTGTAACCGAGACAATAGGCGGGGTTCCTCCGCCAGGTGCTGTATCATTTGTATCTTCTTCAGAAGGTGGAGCGGAAGCAGAGGGAGCACTTCCCCAGTCGCCTGTTCCATCAGGAGAACGATATATAAATTTGTCACTGGCGCCCGGGGCAGCTGCCTGGTAATCAAATTGCAAAGGTGGTCTGCCTGTGCAATCAGCATCTTCTTGTAAGTTATAGCCATCTACAGAGAGGTAATCAATCACATCACCATTTGCATCAAGTAAAATTGCA
>JAOUOK010000484.1 GCA_029880425.1 Gammaproteobacteria bacterium | reverse complement strand
ACACCGGTTGATCGCACCGTTCATGTCAAGTTACAAGGTATTGAAGCCATTCATGCCGACTGGCAAAACGGTGTACCTGTGCCAGGTTTTAAACTTTCACCTAAACGTGCTGCACAACAGGCCAGGGTTCCAAAAACCATTACGGCTTTTATGCTTGGCCTGCATTCAAAAATCAGTACCTTTAAAGTACAACGTTATATTAATGAATATAAAGAAGAGCCCTTACTGGCTATTTTACCTGGTGTTGCCTTGCAGGAACTCTGGGACACGATGGGTATAGCAGAAAAAGTACTGCTAATCATCTCAGCCTTCGTTATCCTGGTAGGATTAACAGGTATGGTTACCGCTATTCTCACCAGCCTGAATGAGCGCAGGCGCGAAATGGCTATATTACGATCCGTGGGAGCACGCCCCTCGCATATTTTTAGTCTTATCATGGGAGAAGCGATTTACTTAACCTTAAGCGGTGTGGTGCTTGGACTTATACTACTTTACCTGTTGCTTGTTATTGCTCAACCCCTAATTGAATCTCAGTTTGGTATATTTATTCCTGTTGATTGGCCAACAGGCAATGAAACTGTATTAATTGGATTTATTATTTTATCCGGGCTCATTATTAGTATTATTCCAGGTTATCGCGCTTACCGTTATTCACTGGCCGATGGCATGACTATTCGTATTTAAAAGGTATCACCATGTTAAAACATAAAATATTCACTATCTTTTTTTTAAGCCTGCCATTGCTGCTAGCCAGTTATGAAAAAGCTGTCGCCACAGAAGCCACGAATACGCCTGTTGTTACTGAAATCATGTGGGAAGACCTGATCCCAAAAGAATGGCGGCCGGATCAAACCCTGGTTGATAAGTATAATAATGGGGAAATCGGGGATGATGATCCGCGTATTATCAAGTTAAAAAAACGCTTCCAGGAAATGGAAAAACTCTCACCGCTGAATAAAAAACTTCATGGCAAGTTTATTAAAATGCCAGGGCTGGTTGTTCCGGTTGAACTCGATGGAGAAAAAGTCCGCGAACTTCTGCTGGTCCCTTATCACGGTGCCTGCGTCCATGTTCCACCACCACCTGCGAACCAGGTCGTTTATGTGAAACTGCCTGATAAGTTAGCAAGAAAGTTTGAGTATTTTGAGACTATATGGGTAACAGGATTATTAACCGTAGAAAAAACCAAAAGCAAAGTTGCCGAAGCGGGTTACAGTATTAAGGCAACAAAAGTAGAGCTCTATGAATAAAGTTAACTGTCTCTAGTTCATTCAGATAAAACGAAATATGAAATATCGTTTGCTATGGCACTGTATGATATTACTTGCTAGTTGGCCTGTTAGCGCACTTGCTGAATTTAGTTGCCACTTACATCCTGCAAATGACAAGCAAGTCGTTCAGCCTATCAAACTGCATGGTCCCTATATTAGCCAACAAGAATGTAATAAGGAAAACGAACGTCTCTACTTACTTAAAGGACGTTGCCATTGTAGTTTTACACAGCAACTTCGCTGGTTTGATAACACTGAGCTAAATAATGGGCTTGATTCAAAAACTAAAGACGTTTTAGTCTTACCCTGAATATTTTTATTCAACCTATTTTAAAAACACTTAAATCCAGTTTGCCGTCTTTCATCGGTGGACACCAGAAATAGGCACCGCTAACAGGTTTGGTAAAATTAAAAATGGCATCCTGAATTCCATCATCATTCCCAAGCATGCGATTTAACTGGGCCTCAAAAGCTGTAAATGTTTTACCAAAGGCAACAAACATTAATCCACCATTCATACCTTCGGCCCAGGGCATTGAACGTCTTAACATAAATGCTTCTGGCTCAAAGTCTTCCTGTGCAGTCCTTTTTACATGGGCATAGCCTGGAGCATCAAACTCTTCGTTATTACTGATATGCCGGCCAATAGAATTATCTTTTTCATCTTCGGTCATTGAATCTAGCATATCAAAGTCATGCAGCCATTGCTGGACTGCAACAAAACTGCTGCCATCGAGCCCTTCACCTTGCCCGCTCACAATGGCGGCATTAACGGCATCATCACCATCCGGATTTTCCGTGCCATCA
>JAOUOK010000483.1 GCA_029880425.1 Gammaproteobacteria bacterium | reverse complement strand
CACATTTCCGGCACTGCCCTTGATAGAGTGGGCATGGCTAGTAATATTACGTATATCGCTATTCTTAATCGCTTCTTTTAAAGCATCTAGTTCTCTTGACAGGTTGGCAAGAAAGGTATCAATGACATCTTTCACTAAGGCCTTATCATTTAGCAGACGCCTACTTAATGCCTCAATGTCGAAATCAGCCATCCCTTGTCGGTCAGGTTTATTCACCTTATTAGGGGTTCCTAAAGCATCATATTGCGGTAACCATTTTTCTATCATATCAAGCAATGCTTTTGGTTCTACCGGTTTAGACAGATAATCATTCATACCGGCAGCTGTACATTTATTTCTGTCTTCCATCATGGCGTGTGCCGTCATGGCAATGATCGGTATATCATGATTTAGCACTTTTGATTGCCCGTCACGGATTCTTCTTGTCGCCTCAAATCCATCCATTTCAGGCATCTGACAATCCATCAGCACCAGATCAAAGTTATTTGATTCAAGTACAGAGATAGCCTCTGCTCCATTCAATGCAACATCAACTCGGTAACCTAACTTCCCAAGAATACCCAGAGCGACTTTTTGATTCGTTATATTATCTTCGACCAGGAGGAGATGGATCCTGTATCGCTGTTCTTCAGAGATAGAATGACGGGTAATGATTTGACGTCTGTCCTTAGATGTTTGATTGCATTTATCATCAAGCATCATGATCAGACAGTCACGCAGGTGTGATGTTTTAACCGGTTTAGTCAGGTATGCGGTAAACCCTATCTCTGCCATACGTTTGGCGTCACCACGCTTACCAAATGATGCCATCATGGCCAATAGCGTCCCATTTAATGTCGGGTCAGCCTGGATCTTTTCCCCCAGGATATCCCCATCCATACCTGGCATATGGTGATCCAGAATAGCGATACGATAGGGGGTACCTATTTCGACACCTTGCCGCAACTTCTGCAGGGCTTGCTCGCCACTCTCTGCGACATCAAAATGACACCCCCAATGTTCAAGATGTATAGCAAGAAGTTGTCGATTGGTTTTATTGTCATCAACAACCAAGACACGCGTATTCGCAAGATCAATGACATTACTTTCAACCACACCATTCTGACACGCTTGCTTATGTATTGGCATTTCAAACCAGAATGTTGCCCCCTGTCCCTCTACTCCGCTGGCACCAATCGTCCCTCCCATTAATTCGACCAGCTGTTTTGAGATCGCCAGACCCAGGCCAGTACCGCCAAATTCACGTGTGGTACTCGAATCCGCTTGCACAAAAGACTGGAACAGTTTATTCAGTTTTTCTTCAGCAATACCAACCCCAGTGTCTTGTACTGAAAAATGTAAAGTTACTTTGTCTTCATCTTCATGTAAAAGAGAAACAGTAACGACAACTTCTCCGATCGAGGTAAACTTGATTGCATTACCTACCAGATTAATCAATATTTGGCGTATTCGTCCCGGGTCACTCCTAAGACGTGAGGGTACATTCGCTTCAACTATAAAAACAAATTCCAGCCCTTTCCCTTCGGCACGAAGAGCGAAAAGATCTGAGATTTCTTCCAGCATAATGCGCAAATCGAAGTCGATAATATCAATATCCATTTTACCGGCTTCGATCTTTGAGAAGTCCAGAATATCATTAATCAACGCCATTAACGCATCACCACTTTTGCGTACCGTTTCAGCGAATTCTCGTTGCTCAGCGTTTAATTCAGTATCTAATAACAAACTCGTCATACCGATAACACCATTCATGGGTGTGCGAATTTCGTGACTCATGGTCGCCAAAAAAGTGCTTTTGAAACGATTTGCCTCATCCGCTGCCAATGCTGCCTGCCGTAGAACCGCCTCATCCTGCTTGCGTTGCGTCAGGTCCTGTGCCACACAAACAATGGCCTGCATCTCACCCTGGTTATCTTTCATGATAGAGCTTGAGAGAAGCACAGGGACAGTACTGCCATCCTTACAACAACAGTCTCCTTCGACATGGCTAAGTGATTCATGTTGAATCAATTGAGCAATATTGTCACAAAAAACTATTGATGAATGTTTGCCTATTACTTCATTCTGCGCATAACCCAGAAGATCGGTAGCAGC
>JAOUOK010000482.1 GCA_029880425.1 Gammaproteobacteria bacterium | reverse complement strand
ACTGACAGGAATTGACTGGGGTGTACGGTGTTCCGGAAACGTTTGTTATCGACAAAAAAGGCATTGTCCGCTTAAAACATACCGGGCCTGTGATACATAAAGATATTAAAGAAAAAATTATTCCATTGCTGGAACAGCTGGAGAAAGAGTCATGAGAAGTATACTGATTGCTGTTACCTTACTTCTTTCATTGAGTTCTTCACTTTATGCTGCAGTTGAAGTAAAAAAATTCGATAATCCACAACAGGAACAGCGCTATAAAAAGCTTATTGATGAGTTGCGTTGTTTAGTCTGTCAAAATCAGAACCTTGCTGATTCAAATGCATCTTTAGCCGTCGATTTGCGAAAGCAGGTCTATAAGATGATTAGTGAAGGTCAGAGTGACAAAGAGATCATGGATTTCATGGTTACTCGCTATGGTGATTTTGTTCTCTATCGTCCACCTTTTAAAACATCAACTTTCTTTTTATGGGTTGGTCCTTTTATTATTTTTGTAATTGGGCTAATAGTTCTTATTCGCTTTATTCGCCTGCGCAAAAATGTTGTAACAACATTAACTGATGACGATAAAGAAAAATTAAAACAGTTATTAGATCAAGATAAGGAACAAACTAAATGATCATGTTCTGGGTTTTAGCAGCTGCATTAATTATCATTGCCCTCGTATTTTTGCTGCTTCCATTACGCAGGGATTCAAAAATAAGTGACATAGATCGTGCTGCGCAGAATGTCGTGATTGCCAAGGAGCGACTTAACGAACTAAAAGTTGAGTTTGAAGATGGACTTATATCAGAAGAAGAATATAAGCAAACTGAGCAAGAGCTTGAGTTATCATTACTCAATGATGTAGAGCAATCTCCAGGTAGTAAAAAGAATATTACTAATGCGCAGTCGTATAACCGTGCGGCACAACTTGTATTAATTATTGTTGTACCAGTTCTTGCTATAGTTTTTTATGCTTTTCTTGGACAACCTGAATTAATTGATGGTACTAAAAAGCAGGCAGCTGCACATACTGCTGCAGATGGCAAGACACAGCTGGGTAGCGTTGAAGATATGGTTGCCAAGCTGGCTGAGCGTCTTAAAAATGAGCCGGATAATGCTGAAGGCTGGTTTATGTTGGCGCGTTCATACATGTCTTTAAACATGTATAAGGAAGCCGTTGATGCGCTGGAAAAAACCAATGAGCTGGTTCCGGATAATCCCGTGATAATGTTACGTTATGCAGATGCGCTTACTATGTTGCGAGGCGGACAATTCAGTGGTAAACCTTTCGCGTTAATTAAGCGAGCAGTTGAATTGAGTCCTGATGACCAGACGGGTTTGTGGTTAATTGGGATGGCTTATGAAGAACAGGGTGCTTATAAAAAAGCAATTTCCTACTGGAATAAATTATTACCTTTGCTAACAGATGAACAATCAAAGTCCCAGGTTAATACGTTAATAAACCGGGCAAAAAGGAAAGCAGGTATTGATACTGCTGATAACTCACAGCAGCAAGTAATAAAAGAGAATAAATCAATTCAATCTATAGCAGTAAGTGTAAGTATTGATAAAGACAAGCTTAAAGATTTTTCAGGCGATGACGTGGTTTTTGTTTTTGCCCGTGCATTAGAAGGACCACCTATGCCATTAGCCGTAGTGCGTAAACAGGTAAAGGATTTACCTGTTGATGTTGTCCTGGATGATTCAATGGCGATGATGGAAAATATGAAACTATCGAGCTTCAAGCAGGTACAAATTGTCGCCCGTGTATCAAAGTCTGGTACTGCAAAAGTGCAGGCTGGTGATCTTGAAAGTGAAGTGCATGTTGCCAGTGCAGGACAAAAAGAAAAAGTTAACTTAATTATTAATAAGACTGTGCCTTAACGAGTAAAAATTATTATTTGTTTAATTAATTTTAAAAAATCGGGATTATAATTTAAGTGATACAAAAACTTTTTTTGCAACTTCTTCACTAGGATGACCCACCGCGACCACTTTTTCATTTATAATTAATGCAGGAAATGATTTTAAATTATGTTTTGCTGCAATGTCTTTGCCTGTAGAGTCAGATAAATAATGAATTTCAAGCTCCAGGTTATTTTTGTCGCAC
>JAOUOK010000481.1 GCA_029880425.1 Gammaproteobacteria bacterium | reverse complement strand
TTGAGTTTACCCATCACCCCGTTGGCATCAACAAAGGGTTGGCCGGAATAAATGTCATCATTCGAGACCGAACCTTTGTTCAGTGTGACTTGCTGCCTGTAAGGATCCATATCAACCGAGAGTAATTCCGCAATCAGGATTCGCTCGCCAACCCGTTTTGACGATTCGAGCAGGCTGCGTAAATGAATATTTTCAGACTCGATAAAATTTAGTTTTTGTAACTGGGTGGTCAGGATCAGGTTTTGCGTGCGTAAGGTTGCATTATCTTCTTGCAGTGTTTTTCGACTGGTAAAACTTTCCGAAGCCCAGTCTCCGACATTGGCAGGGAAGTTCACCAGGTATTGAACAGGGTAAACAAGTACCGCGATACTTGAACGAATACTGTTAACGTAAGAGGTTCGGTGATCCAGTGTCATCAGGGTGATTGATAGCAATGCCAGTAAAATCAGACGATGGCCCTGGGAAGGGCCCTGGATGAATAAAAGTTTCATGAGTTACCCCTCCAGTTTCGATTTTTGTTACGATTTTTTGATTTTATTATGGTCTCTCCCCGTTTCCAGCTGGGTACACGGGGAGAGTTGCAGGATTTATTCAAGACTGAATAAGTCGCCACCGTGTTCATCTATAATTTCCAACGCAATGCCACCCCCATGCGCAACACAGGTCAGCGGGTCTTCAGCGATATGAACGGGTAAGCCAGTTTCTTCCATGATTAAACGATCAAGGTCATGCAGTAATGCACCCCCGCCGGTCAGGACCATACCGCGTTCCGCGATATCGGAAGCGAGTTCTGGTGGTGTTTGTTCCAGTGCAGTTTTTACCGCGCTGACGATGCCACTTAAAGGTTCCTGTAAGGCTTCAAGAATTTCATTACTGTTGAGTGTAAAGCTTCTTGGGATACCTTCTGCCAGGTTACGCCCACGGACTTCCATTTCACGGACTTCATTACCGGGATACGCGGTACCGATTTCCTGTTTAATACGTTCTGCACTGGATTCACCAATCAGGCTACCGTAGTTACGGCGCACATAATTGATAATCGCTTCATCGAAACGGTCACCACCAATGCGGACAGAAGCTGAGTAAACAATACCGTTTAATGAAATAACAGCCACCTCGGTGGTGCCACCACCAATATCCAGTACCATTGAGCCACTCGCTTCCCCGATTGGCATTTTTGCTCCAATTGCCGCGGCCATGGGTTCTTCAATTAAATACACTTCACGGGCACCGGCACCATTTGCTGATTCGCGAATAGCTCGACGTTCCACCTGGGTTGAACCACAGGGTACACAAATCAGGACACGTGGGCTGGGGCGGAAAAAACGTGACTCACTTTCATGCACTTTACGAATGAAGTGCTGCAGCATTTTTTCAGTTACGGTGAAGTCGGCAATAACACCGTCTTTCATTGGGCGAATCGCAACAATATTACCGGGTGTCCGTCCCAACATGCGCTTGGCATCGGTACCTACCGCGGCTATGCTTTTGGGACCGCCGGGTCCACGCTCCTGGCGAATAGCTACAACAGAAGGTTCGTTAAGTACAATACCCTTACCCTTAACATATATTAAGGTGTTGGCTGTACCCAGATCGATCGATATATCGTTTGAAAAAATTCCCCGAAGGCGTGAAAACATAATTATTAGTTCTTATAGTAATTAAAAGATAAAATCAGGTTGATACTTTAATTAATAAGGGGCAAATGAGCAAGCAGCCAGTAATGATAACTGGTAGAATTTGCCGAGCCCATCACAGGGTGTTTGGATCAAAGAGTAAATATTGGAGCTAAAATCCCATGTCATTGGATAAAAACGATGTTGAAAAAATCGCGCACCTGGCGCGTCTGGCCATTGCCGAAAAAGATATCCCTGGCTATGCCAAAAGCCTGTCCAGTATCCTGGAACTGGTTGAACAAATGAACGCGGTCGACACCGATAATATTAGCCCCATGGCTCACCCGCAGGATGCTTTTCAACGTTTACGTGAAGATGTTGTAACAGAAGAAAATCAGCGTGATCATTTCCAGAAAATTGCACCTGAAGTTGAAAACGGTCTTTATCTTGTCCCGCAGGTTATCGAATAAAAAATAAAGTTC
>JAOUOK010000049.1 GCA_029880425.1 Gammaproteobacteria bacterium | reverse complement strand
TATCGATTTTTAAAGTGGGCTGGCCCACACCAACTGGAACACTTTGACCTTCTTTACCGCATACACCAACGCCACTATCAAGTTCAAGGTCATCACCAACCATGGAAACGCGGGTTAAAACATCCGGACCATTACCTACCAGGGTGGCGCCTTTAATTGGCCGTGTCACTTTACCTTTTTCGATCAGGTAAGCTTCACTGGCAGAGAAGACAAACTTACCTGAAGTGATATCAACCTGGCCTCCACCAAAGTTTACGGCATAAATACCTTTATCAACCGATTCAATAATTTCCCCTGGATTATGTTCACCCGCTAACATGTAGGTATTGGTCATACGTGGCATGGGTAGATGTGAATATGATTCCCTGCGTCCATTGCCTGTCGATGTTTCCCCCATGAGCTCGGCATTCATTTTATCCTGCATATAACCTTTTAAAATGCCTTTTTCAATTAACATGGTTTGTTGCGTGGTGGTACCTTCGTCATCCATATTTAAAGAGCCACGACGACCATCTAATGTGCCATCATCTACAATGGTGCACAGCGGTGAAGCCACCCGCTCACCGATGCGGCCACTAAAGGCAGAACTTCCTTTGCGGTTAAAGTCACCTTCAAGCCCGTGACCGATAGCCTCATGCAATAATACACCAGGCCAGCCCGGACCGAGCACCACTGGCATGGTTCCAGCCGGTGCTTCCACTGCATTTAAATTAACTAAAGCCTGACGCACCGCTTCGCGTGCAAAACCCAGGGCACGATCATTCTCAATAAAATACTCATAACCTACCCGGCCACCACCACCCGAGCTGGCTTGTTCCCGTTCATTACCATCTTCTGCAATAACGTTAACATTCATTCTGACTAAAGGGCGAACATCAGCATTGAGTGTTCCATCACTTGATGCAACTAACACAACCTCATGTACACCAACCAGGCTGACAATGACCTGTTTAATACGGGGATCCTGTTTACGCGCTTCAGCATCAACCTGTTTTAATAAATCAATTTTTTCATCGGTCGTCAGTGAATCTAATGGATCGACAGGAAGGTACAGTTGATGTGATGAATGCTTTTTCCAGGCTTGCACCTGGTTTTGCTGTCCTGCACGAGCAATAGTTTTCGCTGTATTTGCAGCTTCACTTAGAGCGGGTAATACAATTTCATCTGAATAAGAAAAACCCGTTTTTTCACCACTAATTGCCCGGACACCGACACCCTGTTCAATATTGTAATTACCTTCTTTGACAATCCCGTCTTCTAATACCCACGATTCCTGGCGAGATGTTTGAAAATAAAGATCGGCACGATTGATACTGTTGCCCATCATTTGATCAAGCACATTTTGCAAATCATTTACTTCAAGCCCGGTTGGCGATAATAAAATATTATTTGCAGTTTCAATGTAACTCATGATGATTTTTACTCTTGGGGTAATGTGCAGGAAATTTTACGGTGTTGCAGAACAGGGAAATTATTTCGCAACTTGTGGACATTTTCGATCTCAATATCACCCATAATAAAACCTGAACCCTGAGGTAAGCGATCAATAATGGTTCCCCATGGATCGATAACCATACTATCGCCATGTGTTTCCCTTCCGTTCACGTGGTAGCCGCCCTGCGCAGATGCAATGACATAACAAACATTTTCTATTGCGCGGGCACGCAACAGAACTTCCCAGTGTGCTTTACCGGTAATTGCAGTAAAGGCCGAAGGCAGAACAATAATTTCTGCACCCTGTAAAACCAGCTGCCGAAATAATTCAGGAAAACGTAAATCATAACAGATAGCGATGCCTATCTTACCGAAAGGGGTGTCAACAACTACAACCTCGTTACCAGCCTCAAGTGTTTCAGATTCATTGTATGTTTCATTTGTAATTTCGAGGTGAACATCAAATAAGTGAATCTTATTGTAACGACTGACACGTTCACCTTTATCATTATAAACCAGACAGGCCGCATAGACTTTGTCTTTAAGTAGCGATTTAATAGGGATGGTGCCTGAAATTAACCATACCTTATTTTTTTTAGCCTGCTCTGCCAGAAACTCCTGGATTGGACCTGTGCCATCATCTTCAGCAACCTTAACCTGGTCAGCATCTTTGAATCCCATAATGGCAAAGTTCTCGGGTAAAACAATCAACTTTGCGCCGGCCTGCGCTGCATTTGTTATTTGCTTGCCCGCTTCAATTAAATTTGCACTTACATTTGTTCCAGAGGCCATCTGGATTGCTGCTACTTTTGTCATAAAATTATTTCTGGTTTTGTTATAAATATCGTTAATTTGTTAAAACTTCGAGCTCAATGGTGGTAGAAATGGCACTGCCCGGTGCCAGTTCAATACGTTTAGATGAGAGTCCCAGCGCGATTAACCAACTTCTAAGCTCATTAGCCCAGAGTGTACCTTCATCACCACCAGGATATTTTAACTTTAAGAAACTATTTACATTTCTTTGCAGTTTTCTCATGCTATTTTTAATCGGGGGAATGGCTAATATCGTACTGGCTTTTTTGGGTACTGACCATTCACTGGCATGAAGTAATTCAATCTCTGCAGCTAAAATATTTGCCGATAAAAACAGGGTGATAACAACTAGAATCATTCGCTTCATAGGGCGAAGCATAGCATAAAAGCGGCGTAGAGTGACTACGTTAAAGCATTCAAAAACTACTCAGTATCTGCATCCACAGAGCGTAATACAATCTCGGGGTTATCCCAAGTTCCTGTCACATCATAAATTTTTGATGATGCTTCATCAAACTGTTCCCCGGTAACTTTATCAAGTATCCAGAGCCCTATACCCGCAGGTAAATTAACCAGCAAGGCGGTCACCCCCGCAACACCGCTACCCACATCAGGAATAACCTCGATAACATTATCATAATCCCTGTCTACCAGACCAACCCGGCCACTTACCAGGACATTTGCAATAGGGCTATTAAGCTCAAACTCATCGGTATAAACATCACCTTCTTCAATTCTAATCTCCCCGCTGGCGCTATCAAAGCTGAATCCTTTTTTAGAGGTATCTTTAAAGTCCCCAAAAATTCGACGCGGCAAAGCAGACAAACTGAATAAACCTAACAAGCGGCCCGCACCGGGGTCAACATCCAGCAGGCTGCCATCTTTAAGCTTAAGCTGAATTTCAGCATTTAACCTTTTTAAAGAAAATTGAGTCGGCGTTCCGTTCCAGTTAATTTTACCAACAGCCTGGGCTGTCCCTTTATCAATAACAACCGCGTAACCCAGGTCAGTTAACATTGCACCAAAATTATGACTACTAAGAGTAAAGTTCATATTGGTATTATGTTTGCCCTTGGTATAGAGCCAGTCACCATGTGAAAAAATCTTCATATTTCTGGAAGAAATGATAAGTTCATCAAGGTGTAACCCATATTTTTTTCGTGATACCTTAAAATCAAGCCTCCCAATAAAATCATTATTTAAATGAAATTTCTTAACAATTCCTTCAAAGACAGGGAAATCCCCGGGAATTGAAACTGTTTTTGCAACAGTATCCTTTTCATCTGTTGTAATGATTTTAAGTTCATCCAGGTTAAAAACCACCGGCTTCACAAAAAAGGTTTGCTTCCCCCTCACCCCATCTAATCCAAGTGCACTGTTCCACTTTTGCAGGTTAATACTTTTAACCGAGCCATCAATATATAAAATATTTTTTCGTGGTAATTCGGCCTTGTTACTGGAAATAGAAACCGCGCCTTTTCGCAAAAATGGTTTTTTCTTTGACTGATCGAGCTCTAAAATTACTGAACCTTTATTTCCAAACTCAATGCCAACCTGCACCCAGTCATTACCAACAAAGTGAGTAGTAAATTCAAATTCTTGTGCATCATCCTCATTTTTATGAAATTTTTCTGGCAATACACTCTTCACACCCGTCAAATCACTTTTTACACTTAATAAAGGGTAACGTTTATTCTTGCTGCTAACTGGAAAGTTCATACTTGCCTGGATAGGTGTAGTCCCAGAAATATTTTTCGCTCCCGGGATATCAAACTTAGTTAAAATTTCCTGGGCATCAATACTTCCATCTGCACTAACCATGATATTTTTATCAGTAGATGAAACAACAAACGTGGCAGGTTTACCAATAATATTACCGGACAATGTATTACTCGAAACACCATTATTACTAAATTCAACCGTTCCAAATCCTTTTGTAATATCAATTTTATTGTCAAGCATATACAACGCGACATTGTTCAATTCAGCCGAACCGGAATACGTTATTTTTTTATTTTTTTGTAATGATTGCGCCAAGGGGATATTCACTTTAACCCTGGTTTTAACCTGGCCTGTCAATTTCATAGAATTAACCGTTTTCTTTGCCTCTGGCAAAATCGGGCTATTAATTAAAAACTGCAGGGTATTGTGAGTAGAGCCTGTTGCAGCAAGATCCAGTTCAACTTCCGCCGCTGAGAAAGATTTAATTTCAGCAGATGATGCTGAAAGTACATTTTTACTTACCTCTCCACCGCTCATATTGAGCTTCATTCCCTGCCCGGTAAAAACACCTGACAGCGTTGATTTACTGATTTCAGGCCAGCCTTCTTTATAGTTAAAATGAAAATCAGATGCTTCTATGCCGACAGTAAACTCGCCTTCTTTATTTCTAAAAGGAAACTCATCTAATTTTCCATTAAAGAGCACGGTTCCTTTATTCAACTTACCACCGAGCAAAGCAGATTCCAGCCATTTCACCAGTGATTTATCCATTATAGCCGTGGGCAAGTAATAAGATGTTTTAGAAACATCTCCATTCGATAAATAAGTTTGCAAATCCATATAAGGTGATGAGTCATCTTTTGGCAACCACAATTTAACCGCAGAAACAGAACTCACCTCTGAACTTTTTGATTCAATACGATCAATATTAAAAAGTATGCCCTGTTTAAAATTCAAAAACTCAATATCAGCATCCAGGTGTTCCACATTAAAATCATTGCGAAATAGTTTTGGGAAGCCAACGGTAGAATTTTTTGATGAAATTGAAACTGTACCTTTTTGCTCTTCATACTTAATATTTCCGGATATCTTTTTTAATTTGGGAACATTACCCATTGCATTAATACCCAGTTCTTTAAACCGTGCATTTAACTTGTAAAGGTTGTTATCTTGCCACGCGATAAATAAGTCCTGAACATCTCCCTGCGCAGCCATGTTTTTAATTTGATTTTCATGTTTTTCACTTGCGAAATGATTGTCAAGGATGATTTTTGAGATCGCATTTAACTGCAACTGTTTAGCATGAATATAAAATGAATCAATTTCCTTGTCCCGGTAGCTTAAAGCTAATGAAAAATCAGTATTGTTTAATACCCTTGCATCACTTTCATAATTAAAACGATCAATACTCACGTTCCAGAGCTTGGTTTCGGTCAGGTAGCCATCAAAAATTCCTGAAACATGTTTTAAGCTAATAGCTTTCTTCTTATTAAGGCGATACTTTACTTTGTTAAGTTCAATATCACCGCTTAAATGCTGTACACTTTCTTTTTTCCAGTCCAGCCATAATTTAAAATCAGCAACACCTTCAATAAGATTAATATTTTTGTTACTGATATATTTTTGTAGTGGTGCCAGGTTCAGTTTATTGCTTTCTATATAGCTTTTAATATCCCAGTCCCGGGGGGATGAAAGGTCACCTACCAGGTCAATCGCAACTTTTATTTTATCGCCCAGCACACCAGGTAATCGACTTGATAATAATAATTGATGACGCTCATGCGTTTTCTTAAGTAATATATTCACATCATCAAAAAACCACACCAGCCCGGCATTTTGGTCGTCCCGCCAGGCAAAGGTACTGTCTTCTATTGCGACTTCACCTTGTTGTAATAACCAACGCTCAAAAAATTGATTTGATTCTGTTACTTCACTCTTGTTAGCTATAGCTAAATCAACACCTTTAACCTTAAAATGTCCTTCAACGGTACGGGTCACAAAGAGGTTCATACCGCTTATCGTTAATTGAGCAGGCGTAATTTTCTGTTTAAAGATAAGGTCTTTAAACAAAATGCCTACATCAGCCCGTGCAAGAGAAAAGAGTGGCCTGTTGGTTTTGCTTGAAAGTAGTTCAAGGTTATGAAATACCAGGGTTGGCGTTAAACCGGTAAGCCTGGCATCCATTCGACCTATTTTAACCGGCTGTTTAAACAGGTTAGATGCCAGTTGTTCAACTTCATACTGGTACACGTTTGCTGTTGAAAGCATTAAACGCAACCCGGACACAGTCAAAGCTGCAATGATGACTACAGTGGCAATGCTGTAGCCAATAACAGTTTTAAACTTATGAAATAACGGGTGATTTTTTGCCATCAGTGTTTAATTGCTGTTAAAACTCATTACATTAGAACAACATCAAAATGTTCCTGGTTATATTCCGTCTCAACCTGGAAGCGTAAAGGTTTTCCAATAAAATCTTCAAGCTGAGCTATACTGGTTGATTCTTCATCAAGCATCATGTCGACAACGGGTTGTGCCGCAAGTATCAGAAATTCCTGTGCTTCAAACTGCCGTGCTTCACGAATAATTTCACGGAAAATTTCATAGCAAACCGTCTCTACCGTTTTTAATGATGCCCGCCCCTGGCAGTAATGACAGGGTTCGCACAGGATATGTTCAAGACTTTCACGGGTACGTTTTCTTGTCATTTCAACAAGCCCTAATGAAGAAACATCACAAACATTTGTTTTAGCGTGATCATTCTCAAGATGTTTCTCCAGCGCACGCAACACTTGCCTCCTGTGTTCAATATCGGACATATCAATAAAATCTATAATAATAATGCCCCCAAGGTTGCGCAAACGTAACTGGCGAACGATGGCATACGCGGACTCAAGGTTTGTCTTGAAGATGGTTTCTTCTAAATTTCGATGTCCAACAAAAGCACCGGTATTAACATCAATAGTGGTCATGGCTTCCGTTTGATCGATAATCAAATAACCACCGGACTTAAGCGGCACTTTTCTTTCCAGTGCTTTTTGAATCTCGTCTTCAACACCATAAAGATCAAATACCGGGCGTTCACCAGGATAATGTTCAATCCGGTTTTCCAGTTCAGGAATAAATTTTTCGGCAAACTTTTTCACCTTGTCATAAGTTGAACGTGAATCAATCCTGACTTTCTCAATATCAATACCACTTAAATCACGCATGGTGCGCATAACCAGTGACATATCTTCATGGATCAGTGTCCCTGTTTTTGATTCTTTGTAGCGTTCAACTATATTCATCCAGATCTTTTGCAAAAACTGCATATCTTTATAGATGGCTTCTTCCGGGATACCTTCTGCCACGGTACGCGCAATATACCCACCCTGTTCAAACTCCGGGGCAAAACCTGAAATAACATCTTTTAATCTTTGCCTTTCAGTTTCATCCTCTATGCGTTGTGAAATACCCACGTGAGAAATGCCCGGCATGTATACCAGGTAGCGAGACGGGAAAGAAATTTGTGTCGTTAAACGTGCCCCCTTGGTGCCCATGGGATCTTTAACCACCTGCACCATGACTTCCTGACCTTCACGTAATAATTCCATGATGATGTCAGATGGCTCACCACCATCTCCATTTTTCCCGTTCGGCTGGGCAATGTCAGAGACATGTAAAAAAGCGGTTCTATCCAGGCCGACTTCTAAAAAAGCCGCCTGCATACCAGGCAAAACCCGCACAACCTTACCTTTATATATATTACCCACCAGGCCACGCTTACGCTCACGCTCAATATGAACTTCCTGTAATACACCGTTTTCAACATAGGCCACGCGTGTTTCTTGCGGGGTGACATTTATCAGTAATTCTTCACTCATATGTATCCTTTTAAACTGTTCTAAGTCTATGATACTACTTAGAAATCTGTGCTAATAGCTGATTTTTTTAGAAGTTCGACTGTTTCGAATAAGGGTAAACCCATTACCCCTGAGTAACTACCCGCTAAGTGCGTGATATACGCGGCTGCCTTGCCCTGGATAGCATAGGACCCCGCCTTGTCTTCCCCTTCACCTGACTCTACATACTGCGCTATTTCCCGGTCTGATAAAACTTTGAAGCTCACATCACTGACATTTATTATACTATGGAGTTCATATTGCTCATTTTGGGTCGTATTTGAGAGAGGGTTAAGCAATGCCACCGCGGTCATGACCTGGTGAGTCTGGCCAGACAGGCGTTTCAACATGCTGCAAGCATCCGAAGAATCTTTGGGTTTACCTAGAATGATTCCATCAATCACCACCGAAGTATCCGAGCCCAGCACAGGTATATTTTTTCGTTGTGATTTTAGCTGTGACTTTTCGTGACTCCAGCCCGCGATAGCCTTTTCCCTTGCTAAGCGTGTTACATAATCTTCTGCTGTTTCATTCGCTTTTTGAGTTTCATCAATATCAATATCCAGTACGTCAAAGTTAATACCCAGCTGGGTTAATAATTCACGGCGCCGTGGAGATTGAGAAGCAAGATAGAGATCGATGT
>JAOUOK010000480.1 GCA_029880425.1 Gammaproteobacteria bacterium | reverse complement strand
CAACCACTGCACTTATCGAATGATGTGACTTTATAATCGCTTGAAGAGGTATGAAAGATAAAGGTGAGGATGAACCGAAAAAAATAATTTTCATTATGAAATTATTTAATCATTCCAGGTTTAACGCAGAATTCCACGTTCACTTTGCTCTAAAAAATCGAGCATATTTTGTACTTCAGGAAATTCTTCAGCAAGTGGTTTTAATTTTGTTTTTGCCACTTCAACTGTATTGTTTGAACGATAAATAATTTTATAGGCATCACGCAGGGCTTTGATCGCTTCTTTAGTAAAGCCTTTACGCTTAATGCCCTCTGAATTTAAACCATGTGTATGTGCAGGGCTACCATTAACCATGGTATAAGGTGGCACATCTTTAGAAATCGCACTGCCCATTCCACAAAAAGCATGTTGACCAATTTTGCAAAATTGATGAACAAGGGTAAAGCCACCAAGAATGGCATAGTCCTGAATTACTGCATGGCCTGCTAACGAGGCATTATTAGCAAATATGGTGTTATCACCTACCTGACAATCATGGGCGATATGAATATAAGCCATGAGCCAGTTATCATTTCCTATTCGCGTAACACCACCACCATCTTCAGTGCCACGATTAATCGTAGCAAACTCGCGAATAGTATTACGATCACCGATTTCAAGATGAGAAACCTCACCATGAAATTTTTTATCCTGGGGAACTTCTCCAATAGATGAATATTGAAAGAATTTATTTTCAGAGCCTATTTTACAGGGGCCCTGGATAACAACATGGGGACCTATCCATGTCTTGTCGCCAATTTCAACATCTGCACCGATAATAGAATATGCACCGACTTCAACTGAGTCGGCAATTTTCGCAGATGGATCAATAACGGCAGTTGGATGGATCACAATTTATTAACTTTTGTTTAATTGATTATATTTATTTATGAAGAGTAAAGGCGCTTAAATCGCTTCACGTTCAGCACACATTAAGTCTGCACTACATACAACTTTGCCATCAACGGATGCTGTACCTACAAATTTCCAGATATTGCGTTTTTCTTTAATAAACTCAACATGTAAATGCAATTGATCACCCGGTTCTACTGGTTGCTTAAAACGCGCATTATCAATACCAACGAAATAATATAATGAACTGCCATCAGGCTTTTTACCGATAGTGCGAAATGCCAGGATACCGGTTGCCTGGGCTAAAGCTTCAAGAATCAAAACACCAGGCATCACGGGACGTTGTGGAAAGTGACCTGGAAAATACGGTTCATTGAACGACACATTTTTATAACCCGTTAATGATTTACCCGGCTCAATATCTGTTACTCGATCGATCAATAAAAATGGATAACGATGGGGTAAATGCTCAAGGATTTGATGAATATCAAGTTCTTTCAACGCCTGTTCCTCTTAAATTATTCTTTTTCTTCAGCACTGGTATAGCTGGAGAGTTGTTTTTCTAGTTTATTCAAGCGTTTAGCCATATCATCTAAGTGCTTGAACCTGATTGTATTTTTTCGCCACTGCTGGTTCAGTTCCAAAGGTGTGCCTGCTGAATAAACGCCAGCTTTCTTTATAGAGCCACTTACCAGAGATTTTGCAGTAACAGTAACATTGTCTGTAATTTCTAAATGACCGACAATCCCAACCATTCCGGCTATTCTACAGTGTTTTCCTATTTTTGTACTCCCTGCTATTGCAGTACATCCCGCAATTGCGGTGTGTGCACCAATTCTGACATTATGTGCAACCTGGATCTGGTTATCCAGCTTGACATTATCCTCAATTATGGTGTTTTCTATAGCACCACGATCAATGGTTGTATTTGCACCAATTTCAACATCATCACCAATAATGACACTACCAAGTTGTGGTACTTTTATCCATTGCCCATTATCCATTGCCTGTCCAAAGCCATCTGCTCCAATAACAACACCGGGATGAATTAAATTACGCTCCCCGATTTCACAAGCATAAGCAACTGTGATATTTGCCGTTAATACCGTGTCTGCGCCAATCTTAACATTTTTCTGAATAACGCAGCCTGCTCCAATCCTTACTTTATCACCAATTGAAACGCCAGACTCAATAACCACGCCAGGAGCAAT
>JAOUOK010000479.1 GCA_029880425.1 Gammaproteobacteria bacterium | reverse complement strand
TTCTTTTGCCAGGGCCAGGGTTTCTTCAGGCTGAATGCCTGATTTGCTGGCTTCGCCACTGGTGTTCACCTGTAAACAGATATTGATTGCTTCAAGTGTAGGGGGGCGTTGCTCTGATATTCTGCGGGCAATTTTCAGGCGATCAATGCTATGCACCCAGTTAAAATGCTGGGCAATGGGCTGGGTTTTATTTGACTGGATCGGGCCAATAAAATGCCACTCCAGGCTACCGGGTAAAGCTGCAATTTTTGGCAGGGCATCCTGCAAATAATTTTCGCCAAATAATAATTGCCCCGCGTTGATGGCTGCCTGTAAATCTTCAACCGGACGAGTTTTACTCACAGCCAGTAATTTGACTGATCCGGGTGTTCTGCCAAACTCTTTTTCTGCGTTGCTGATTTGTTCACGGATTATATTAAGATTTTGAGAAATACTAATGCTGCTTGCGTCATTCATGCTTAGATTGTACTTTAGAAACTGTAAGATTTACCGATACACTGTTCATTAAGATTCAATAATAACAATAGTGTAGAAAATTATTAAAAGAGAACTCTATGGATATTACCGAACTCCTTGCATTTAGTGTAAAGAATAATGCCTCGGATTTGCATTTATCAGCAGATCTGCCACCGATGATTCGTGTTGATGGCGATATACGCCGGATTAACGTGCCTGCGCTTGATCATAAAACCGTGCATAGCCTTGTTTATGACATTATGAATGACAAGCAGCGTAAGGACTTTGAAGAATTCCTGGAAACCGATTTCTCATTTGAGATTCCCGACCTGGCGCGTTTCCGGGTTAACGCGTTTAATCATAACCGCGGTGCCGGTGCGGTATTCCGGACAATCCCATCGAAAATTCTGAGCCTTGAGCAACTTAATGCGCCTGCGGTATTTAAGGACATTGCAGACAACCCGCGTGGTATCGTGCTGGTAACTGGGCCAACCGGTTCAGGTAAATCGACTACGCTGGCCGGTATGGTGGATTACAAAAATGAAACCGAGTACGGGCATATCCTGACCATTGAGGATCCGATCGAATTTGTTCATGAGAGTAAAAAATGCCTGGTAAACCAGCGCGAGGTTCATCGCGATACCCTGGGCTTTAGTGAAGCACTACGCTCAGCCTTGCGGGAAGATCCCGATATTATCCTGGTTGGTGAAATGCGTGACCTGGAAACCATTCGGCTGGCACTGAGTGCGGCGGAAACCGGGCACCTGGTGTTCGGTACCCTGCATACCACCTCGGCAGCCAAAACCATTGACCGTATTATTGACGTATTCCCTGCCGCAGAAAAAGGCATGGTACGTTCCATGTTATCTGAATCATTACGTGCCGTTATCGCGCAAACACTGCTGAAAAAAATTGGTGGTGGCCGGGTTGCTGCACATGAAATCATGATCGGTAATCCTGCTATTCGAAACCTGATTCGTGAAGATAAAGTGGCACAAATGTATTCCGCCATTCAGACCGGGCAGGCGCTGGGTATGCAGACGCTGGATCAATGTCTGCAGGACCTGGTTGCAAAAGGCATGATCAGTAAACATGATGCACGGGGCAAAGCTGCGAATAAAGATTCATTTATTTAATTCGTAAATGTTGCTGAATAAATTTTAAGTAAAGGTATAAAAGATGGAATTTGAGTCGTTGTTAAAATTGATGGTGCATAAAAATGCATCGGATCTTTTTATTACCGCCGGGGTTGCCCCAAGTCTGAAAGTTAATGGCAAAATTGCTCCTGTTACCCAGGCAACATTAACGCCGATTCAGGCAAAAGAAATTGTTTACGGTATTATGTCAGCGGATCAAAAAGCAGAATTTGATCGGGAAAATGAATGCAATTTTGCTATCTCTGCTTCTGGTATAGGACGTTTTCGTGTCAGCGCATTTATGCAACGTAACCATGCTGGTATGGTGTTGCGTAAAATTGAAACTAAAATTCCAACCATGGATGAACTGGGATTACCGCCCGTATTAAAAGAACTGGCGATGACCAAGCGTGGGCTAATTATCTTTGTTGGTGCAACGGGTTCCGGTAAATCAAGTTCATTAGCTTCGATGATTGGTTATCGAAATAAAAACAGTACCGGGCATATCATTA
>JAOUOK010000478.1 GCA_029880425.1 Gammaproteobacteria bacterium | reverse complement strand
TGTGACGTTTGTCATTCGAAACGGTATAACCGTGAAACCCTGGAAATAAAATTCAAGGGCAAAAATATACATGAAATCCTGGACATGACTATTGAAGATGCCCTGGTTTTCTTTGATGCCATCCCGGTAGTAAAACGTAAGCTTCAAACCTTAATGGATGTTGGACTGACTTATATACGCCTGGGCCAAAATGCTACCACCTTATCTGGCGGTGAAGCGCAACGTGTTAAATTGTCCCGGGAATTATCGAAACGGGATACCGGCAACACCCTTTATATACTCGATGAACCGACAACAGGTTTACATTTTCATGATATTGAGCAATTACTAGTCGTTTTACATCGCCTACGAGATCACGGTAATACTCTTGTAGTGATCGAGCACAACCTTGATGTCATTAAAACAGCAGACTGGATCATTGATATGGGGCCGGAAGGTGGTAATAAGGGCGGAACACTGGTTATAAGTGATACTCCTGAAGCTGTGGCTGAATGCAAAGAATCCTTTACCGGGCATTACCTTAAGCCGATGCTAAAGAAATAGGAGTTCAAATTGTAGGTCAGACTGAAGCCTAATCTACAGTTAGTTCAGCTCAGCGAACCCCGAGGTAAAAATCATTTAAAAATTTCAGACACAAAAAAACCGGAACAAGTCCGGTTTTTTTAATGAATAAGTGTTAAACCTTATTCTGCAGCTACCGCTTCTTCTGCAACATCTGCTGAAGCTTCAATAATCGGGCGATCAACAAGCTCAACGTAAGCCATTGGCGCTTTGTCACCTGTACGGAAACCACATTTCAAAATACGTAAGTAACCACCTGGACGGTTTGCATAACGTGGACCAAGTTCATTGAATAACTTAGTTACGGCATCACGGTCACGCAGACGTGAATATGCTAAACGGCGATTTGCAACACTATCAACTTTAGCTAAAGTGATAAGTTTTTCAGCAGTACGACGTAATTCTTTTGCTTTTGCAACTGTAGTACGAATCAGTTCATGTTCAAACAATGAAACAGACATGTTTTTAAACATCGCTTTACGATGAGAACTGTTACGATTTAGTTGACGACCACTATGACGATGACGCATGGTTAGTACCCTTAAAAATTCTGCTAGCTTAAAATATATTTAAGTCTAAAATTTAAAATCACCAAACAGCGGTTTTTTCTCATCTTCTGCTTTAGTGCGAAGAATCGCTGGTGGCCAATTTTCTAAACGCATGCCAAGAGATAAACCTCTGGATGCTAAAACATCTTTGATTTCAGTTAATGATTTTTTACCCAGGTTAGGTGTTTTCAATAACTCTACTTCAGTACGTTGAATCAAATCACCGATGTAGTAAATTTGTTCTGCTTTCAGGCAGTTAGCTGAACGAACAGTCAGCTCAAGATCATCAACTGGACGTAACAGAACAGGATCGATATCCGGTTCTTGTTCAGCTGGCTCATCAGCTTCTGTGCTGCGTAAATCAACAAATGCAGACAGCTGCTCCTGTAAAATAGTTGCCGCGTTACGAATAGCTGCTTCAGGATCAATTGTTCCGTTAGTCTCTAATTCAATAACCAGCTTATCCAGGTTCGTACGTTGTTCTACACGAGCATTATCAACAACATAGTTCACTTTATGAATAGGACTGAATGTAGCATCCAGTTGTAATCGACCAATAGGGCGATCTTCATCTTCATCAGTAATACGTGCAGTTGAAGGTTCGTAACCACGACCCTTAACAACTTTTAAGGTCATGTTGAAATCAGTTTCTTTTGTGATATTCGCGATAACATGCTCAGGATTAATACATTCAACATTGTGATCGAGCTGAATATCTGCAGCTGTTACAACACATGGGCCTTTTTTACTGATTTTTAAGCTTGCTTCGTTACCAGTTTCCATGCGAAGTGCGACGCCTTTCAGATTCAGCAAGATATTTACAACATCTTCCTGCACGCCTTCCATAGTCGTGTATTCATGCAATACGCCATCGAGTTCAACTTCTACAATGGCACAACCTGACATTGAAGACAGTAAAATACGACGCAACGCATTACCTAAAGTATGGCCAAAGCCTCTTTCTAAAGGTTCTAAAGTAACTTTGGCATGACTTTCA
>JAOUOK010000048.1 GCA_029880425.1 Gammaproteobacteria bacterium | reverse complement strand
GCATCTAACAACACATAAAAATAGAGTGTTAAATACATCACATCTTTTACTATCAAGCATTAAGTATTCCGGGGATTTGTCGATAAACCAACCTGATTCGCAACATTTACCAGAGCTGAAGCCATATAGAACAGATGTTACTTTCTTCTATTATCAAGGATTTATTAATTAAACAGGGTATCCCCCATCAACGGGTACATAGCGCTGTTCCTGATAACGTGGACAAAGCCCATGCCTCAATAAGCCTTCTCAAAGACAGTGAAGGCATTGTTATGGCCATTTACAATAACGGTCATCAACTTGATCTTCTTACCCTGAAAGCGCTGGTAGAGCGCCCTGAGCTACGCTTTATGAGTCTGCAGGAACTCTCTGAAACTCATAACTCAATAAAAGAATTAAAGCTCAAACCTTTCAGTAAATCGCCTTCCCGGAAGGCAGGAGAATTTAACATACAGCTCATTATCAATGAGCCCTTGAGCAATAAATCAACCGTTTTGCTAGTCACTGATAACCCGGAAGAACGGCTTCAGGTCGATATCTGGGAAATGCAGATAATGATAGAAAATGCCCTGATTGGCGGAATATTTTCACATACTCATCATGTTCAATCGAACAGCACTGGAAAAATGAAAAGTAATTTACTGGCCCGGCTTAAAAACATAGATCACCTCCCTGTTATGCCATCAATTTCAGCAGACTTACTCAAGTTACAAGCTAATCCTGATGCCACAGTTGATGATATGGTAAAAATTATCTCTCATGATCCCGCGCTTACTGCACAAATTTTACGTTATGCAAATTCTTCCCTTTTTGCTTTCAGCGGCCAGATAAGTAACTTACATGATGCGATTTTCAGGGTGCTGGGCTATGAAACGGTGCTCTATATGTCTTTTGGTGGCGCACTTGGCCGGGCATTTAAACTTCCTCAAACAGGCCGCTTAAGCATGCATACTTTCTGGAAAGAAGCGACTTACCGTGCAGCACTATGCCAACAGCTTGCATTACGTATACCCAGGGAATCCCGCCCATCAACATCAATCGCTTATATCACGGGACTGCTGCACAACATCGGTATTGTCATAATGGGAAATTTATTCCAGTCCGAATTTAACTGGCTCAATAAAATGCTCACCAATCGACCTGAACAAGCATTAATTACTACTGAGCAAAACTTGTTTACCTGTAGTCATACCACCATTGGCCAACACCTGATGCTGCACTGGAATATGCCGGAAGAAATTTCTACTGTTGTTGGTGAACACCATACACCCAACTACACGGGTAAACACGAGATTTATGTTTGGCTCACCCAGCTCGCGGGACAAGTTTTAAAAGAGCATGATTTATCGGATGCAGATGAAGAAATAGATCAGGCTGAACTATGCCGACGCCTTGAACTGAATAAAGAAAATGTTAAAGAAGCAATAGCTGCCATTATGGAAGAAAACACCGCGCTTGATGCTATTGCTAATACACTTTGTGCCTGATTAAAAACCTTAGACCCTGAGTCCACCCAACCGCTTCATAACATAATTTTTATACCAGAAGATTCCGGATACAAAGCTCAAAATCACTAAAAAGACCAGGCCCACTAACCATAACCAGGACGATTCTTCGTACTGAGTCGCGAGTAAGTCTGCCCTTTCCCTGGTCCATTCACGACGCTCTGCTTTAAGTTCGTCAAGCTGTTCACTTAACGCCAGATTCGCTTTTTCAAGCACTGCAGCAGTATTATTTCCCTGTGCATTATCTTTTTCTAGCCGGGTATATTTTTCTTTTAATGCATTTAACTGAATGATAGCCGGTGCTTTTTTTGTTACGTAAATATCTTTAATCCAGCCCGTCACACCTTTATCTGTTGTGATTTTAAGATAACCATCGGTTTTTTCGTGGACCTGTAAACGCATCCCCGTGAATACAACACTGATCGGAGGTATACCACTCTTCGGCTCCTTGCGAACACCCACACGTAAATGGTCACTGATATAAACATATTCATCGGCACTGACAATGCTGGCATGACCAAACATCAAGCCTGAAAAAAGTAGTGATAAAAAATAACGCGAAATGGTGTGAAATAGAATGTAATCTTTTTCAGTTTTCATATTTAGTAAACAACTTCAATATTTTTATACTCGTAGCATCTTATTTATCGGTAAATTTGACATTTTCTTTAATGAGTCCCTTTAATTTACCTGCCTAACTTAACAACTTCGGTTCATAAATAACAGTATTAATCGTAATACGGGCTTAAAATTTCTGTTTTATTCCGCCACATACAAGGCTCCGTCTTCATTTATTATATTAATAGATTTTAATCTTTGTCCCTGGCATGGACCACGCACACAGAAGCCGGTTTCCGGTTCAAATAAAGCACCGTGCAGACTACATTGTAAAAAAAGGCCATCAAGACTAAAAAACTGCTCTTTTTGCCAGTTAAGATTGACCCCGGTATGAGGACAACTGTTTTCATAGGCATAACATTGTTGATTAACATATATGAGAAAGGCATCTTTTTCAGTTGCTGCACTTTGCACAGTAAATTCCCTGCATGACAGCTCGTCCAGGCTGTCAGTATCACATATTTTTTGTTTCACCGTATTTACCCTGTAGGCGGAATATTACAAAAATAAAAAATTTAACAAAAATTGTTTTTTGTCAGTAAATACATGTATAGTAGCGTCAAAGCTTCTTTAATACAGCTGAAGCATTGGGATTTTGTACAAATATTTGAATTAATTTAATCAAACTTAACTCTAAATTATTAGGAGCAGATATGGCCGCTAAAAAGAAAGCCAAGAAAAAAGCAGCAAAGAAAAAAACTGCAAAAAAAGCAGTACCAGCTAAAAAAGTCAAAGCAATTAAAGAACCTATGACTAAATCAGCACTGTACACTGAACTTGCAGAGCGTACAGAACTGAAGAAAAAAGACATTGTTGCCGTTTTCACTGAATTATCTGACATTATTAATGGCCACGTACGTAAAAACGGTGCCGGTGTATTCACGATGCCAGGTTTAATGAAAGTTAAAGTTGTTCGTAAACCAGCAACAAAAGCACGTCCAGGTATTAATCCTTTCACTGGTGAAGAAACTATCTTCAAAGCAAAACCAGCACGTAATGTTGTTAAGGTTCAACCTTTAAAAGCATTAAAAGATATGGCTGTTTAATTTTAAATTAAACCTGTCATTAAAAAAGGGGCTGATTTAGCCCCTTTTTTATTTCTTTTAATAACCCGCCTTATTTAAAAACTTATATTAAGTCCAAAGTAGGCACCTTTATCAATCTCATGATCAGCCGCATTTTCTATCGAGGCTGTTATCTCTTTATAACCTATTGCCATCCTCGCCTGTGGTGTAACCTGGAAGTTCGCGTACACACCGAACTCAGTTAAACCATCAGCATCACCAAAAGAAACAACACCCGGAGCAGTATAGAAAAATCCTCCCAGGCCAAATCCACCCCAGGATTCAGGTGCTAAAAGTAAGTCACCACCAATAGTAATTGCCCCGATATCATAGGTTCCGGTTGTTGTAGTCACGTTTGAATAATAAGCACGTGCACCGATGGATACTATCAGTGGAACAGAAACGCTCTCGCCCCGCACTAATAAACCGGCATTAAACAATGTATCGTTGTTCTCGTGATATAAAAAACCGGCTTCTAACTCGAGACGACCAAAATCCTGGCCAAATGCTTCGGTAAGATACATAAATCTTGCAGTATCACTTCCTAGTTGAATATTAATTTCTGCAGCTGAAGCAGCATTACTTGCAAACAATGCTGTCACTAATAAGATAATTCTCTGGTACATAAGGGGTTTCCTCTAAACTAATACGCTAATTCTTAATCCATGTATTTTTTTATTCTATGCGAAAGCCATGCCAAGGTATAGAGCCTATTCCTGATTGGGCATACTTACCCCAGCATAGACATAATGTCCCGGATCTCCTGTTCAGCTTCAAATAACACTTCTAAACTGGCATCTGCGCCCATTTTACTTAAACCTAATTTTAAAAACGCCGGGGTAGATAAAAGAGGAGGTAAATCCAGATTACTGTCTTTACCAAAAAAACTGTGAATCTGGGCAACAATAACAACATCTGCATAATCTGCAGCTTCCTTGGTATCACGCAACCAGTTTTCTGCTTCTGCAGAAACCATGATTAATGCCGGATCAAAATTCCACTCTTTTAAGATTTGTTGTCCCAGTGAAGCGCGCAGCTGTTGAATAACAAAATCCAGTTTTTTCTCCGACTCAAGAATGTCCGGATAATCTGCCACGTAGTGCAGCACGGGTAAAACACCAATATCATGCAATAGCCCGGCTAACATCGCGGTATCTTCGTGCAGGTTTGGAGTGATTTTAGCTATGGTTGAAGCAATCGCGGCAACGTGGCAACTGTGCTGCCACAATTTTTGTACCCGTTTATGCAATTTTTTACTTTCAGCATTAAATACATTATTTAATACCAGGCAGGTTACCAGGTCACGCGTGGTGCTCAGGCCCAGCAGATTAACTGCCATCAAACAATTTTCTACAGGTTGCCGGCTACGATACAGCGGTGAATTAGCAATCTGTACCAGGCGGGCAGTTAAAGAAGGATCAACCTGGATCAGCTTGACCACGTTACCCAGATTTACATCATCATCATTAACCGCTTGTCGTACCCGGACAATAATTTCAGGTAGTGAAGGTAAAACCAGGCGTCCAGCTTGATGTTCATTTTTTATCTTTTCAATTAATGCCTGGCTGGATTCCATATTTTTCTCTTTCAATATCATGAGTATCCGGTTTCATCCAGATTAACTTATATATAAAGGGAAAGTATAGGGAGGTGTTAGTCTTTCATGACTTTATGAATCACGTCTTCTATCTCTTTAACCATGCGCTCAAGTTGTTGTGGTGATTCGGGTATACCGGAACCCGACATTGATTCACGCCTATTATGGGCAACCAGATCTATTCGTTCACCCACTTCAGGTTGATTTTGAATAAACTCCAGCATTACACCACGTCCAATACGTAACACATCTACCCGGCTCATTGCAGAAACAGTTGCCGCCCGGGGGGCTCCGGTTAAAACAGACCATTCCCCGAAGTAATCACCTGAATGTATAAGTGCAAGGTTAATGCTACTGTTGCCAAGCTTGTGTGAGACCCGCGCGGTACCACGAATAATAATATAAAAATAATCACCCGCTTCACCCTCACGCACAATCACACCGCCTTCAGGAATACCTGAAATCGATGAAGCCTCAATTAATGGTTTTAATGTTGCTTTGTCCAGGTGGCGAAATAAATCAACGCCACGTAAAGCGGTTTCACTTAATCGATTTTTATAACGTTCTAAAATTGCACTATATAATTCTGAGCGCCCCGTAATTACTTTTTCAAATGACTCACAGGGGATAATTAACAAGACACTTGGTTTTGTTACCCTAACAGTTGAGATACGCGCTGAATCAATCAGGGCAGAAATTTCACCAAAAATTTCGCCGCGTTTTAAATGTGTAATAACCAACGGGTGTTCATCAGTACCTTCACTGACTTCAACCTCACCCATAACAATAATAAAAACCCGGCGATCCTTCTCCCCCTGCTTACACAGAATTTCACCCGTCATAGCGGAATGTATCGTGCCATGATCAATTAAAGTTTGTTTTTCTTCTGCTGTTAATAATTCTCCAAACGCAGTTTGACTATCTATCGCGCTCTCAATGACCTCAAAAAAATTTTCACTTTTATTCATAGCACTGTTTCCAAATGGGGGAATGTAAGTGTAAAGGCTCTGTAAATAATTTTATTGTGAACAAATCACAAATTAATCAATTACTTATTATTATCATTTTTTACTTGAACAGTTTATCGAATTGTATAAAAGATTAAGGGCAATATATTTAAAATAAGTATTTAACACACAGTTTAACGGCCTGTTTTAAGTATTATTTTCAAGGCAAAAAAAACCTTCCTCAGTGCTCAACGGGGGAAGGCACACGCTAAAAGGAGCATGAAAAAAAGTTTACCTTAGTTATTAACAGGGCTTAAACAATTTTATTTTTCAGGCTTTACTCCTAGTTTTTTTAAGCTGGAACATCACAAAGGTACTGAACAGCACACTCTCTTAAATTAGAAAGAAGTTACTACTAAATTTAGTCAGAATAATTCAACTTTCAAGTTTTTAGCGATTTTCAGTAGGTATTTACCCGGTTTTCTCACATTTTTTACATTCAAGCTCGCAACCAATAAACTGTTCACGCCCCTCTGGAGACTCAACCCAGGGGCGGTTGAACCAGGGTGGTTTATGCCGAACATGACGGGTATGACCACAACTTAAAATAGCCAGCCAGTCATCATGCTCATCCTTATCAAAACTGACGATACGCTGCTTCAAACGGCTTACTTCATCGCTGCGCGGTGCTAATCACGGAAATTATCAAACTGTAATGGCATCTCAATATCCGCCGCCTTGAGGACGGCGATAACCTGTTGCAGGTCATCACGTTTTTTACCGGTAACCCGTACTTTCTCACCTTGTACCGCTGCCTGTACCTTGAGTTTTTTCTCTTTAATGAGCTTCACTATTTTTCGTGAAGTATCTTTATCCAGCCCTTGTCGAATGGTCACCTTCTGTTTAACCTGTTTCCCAAGTTTCATAATATCCGCTATCTCCAGGCAGGCGATATCAATACCACGGCGGTGCAATTTATTTTGCAAAATATCCAGCATTTGCTGTAACTGGATGTCTGCATTTGCAGTCATGGTAATCGTTTCTTCAGTACGCTCAAACGTGGCCTCTACCCCACGAAAATCAAAGCGTGTCGTCAGCTCCCGGTTAGCCTGGTCAACCGCGTTAGTTACTTCATGAAAATCGACTTCTGAAACCACATCAAAAGATGGCATTGTTCTCTCCTGATTATTTAACGTTGCACTTCATATCATGCTCTTCACCCTGTAATAACAGGCACGAAATATGCTTATTACCCGTTGCGATGAATGAATATTCTGAAAAAAGCATTATCTGCTGAAAATCACATTTTGTGAAATAAAAAGCAGGTAGTGGAATGGAAACACACAAAATGAGTGCTGGTTCAAAGTTTATTTTGGGACTCAGGGCTATAGTACTTTTAACTTCACAGGTAAAAATTATGAAAACATCACTGAAAATTTTATTTGCTTTACTCGCTGCCAGTAGCCTGGCGGGCTGTAATACAATGAACACAAATGATGTTGCCTCGGCTTGTGAGCTGGGGATAGACAGCCTTAAGCAGCGTTTGCATGCAAGCTCTCATAAGGTGCACCAAACAAACCTTAGCCGGGCTAATTCCTTGTTGATTGCTGCACGGGTACAACAGCAATTTGCTGAGTATCCAGGTTGCCTGGAAAAAGTAAAACGCGGCCAGGATTATTTAACCGGCCGGCAAACGGCAATCATTAGCCGCTTATCTATTTAATAAAAATATCATAAGGGTAAGGACACCGTTAAGGTGGCATACTGTTAAAGCTGAAAACTATTTAAAAACCGGGCCAGTTCATTTTCAGCCTGCTGCTGATTTTCGAATGGCCCATAGTCTTTTTCATCGCGCACAGCAAAAAACCATTCATTTCCCAGGTTAAAAACCCGGCGAGTTCGGAACGGCAATAAGCCTGACTCCCCTGTCCGATTTTCCATCTTCTTAATCCTGTTAATAATTGACTCAATAAGTCTAATCAAGGCATAAAAGGATTACTATTAACCTAATCTAAACAACTGTTAAATCCTGTTTTCAATTAAGACGTAGCAAGATACTCTCTATCAAAAAGGAACGGTTACCGTGTCTGCCAAAAAACTGTTTAAAATTGTTCGCATATTTATTCTCACGCTGATCTTAATTGGCGTGGCGCTTGGCAGCTGGCTAACAGGTAAACGCAGTACCAACTGGGAACAACCCCTGTGGATCGCTATCTATCCCATAAATGCCGATAACAGTCCCGTCACTCAGCAATACATTAATCAATTAACCCCACAGGATTTTAAATCCATCGAAGAATTTATTAGTGAAGAAGCACGGGAATTTAAACTTCCACAACAACAGCTATTTAGTATTAAACTCGCACCCGAGGTGAAATCACTTCCACCTGAACCTCCTGAGTCCGGGGCGGTATGGGAGATCATGTTGTGGAGCATACAGCTTCGCTACTGGGCCCACCAGGCTAATACCTTCCAGGGCCCTAAACCAAATATCCGGGTATTCGTAAAATATTTTGATGTGGAAGATCGCCGCCCGTTAGCCCATTCACTTGGACTACCACAGGGCATGCTTGGGATCGTTAATGCCTTTGCTACTAAAAAAATGAACCCGGCAAACGCGGTGGTGATAACCCATGAAATTCTGCATACCCTCGGCGCAACCGATAAATATGATTTAAATACAGGGCTCCCACTTTACCCGGATGGCTATGTCGAAACCAATAAAAAGCCTCTACACCCGCAGGAGCTTGCTGAAATTATGGCCGGTAAAATTCCCGTAT
>JAOUOK010000477.1 GCA_029880425.1 Gammaproteobacteria bacterium | reverse complement strand
AATTACAATTGAAGGAAATGAAGAATATTATGGTTTTCAACATTACGAAGTAAACCTGATTGTTGATAACAAGGAAAAACCTGAACAGCAAAATGCTTGCCCGGTTATTTACGAAGATAACCCGATGTACCAGAACTTGCTTGGACGGGTTGAATATATTTCCCAGATGGGAACACAGGTAACGGATTATCGTTTTATTAAACCAGGCTCTTTACACAAAGCGAATGGTGGTTACCTGATTATTGATGCTGACAAGTTATTGAGTCAGCCCTATTCATGGGAGACATTAAAACGTGTATTAGGGGCAAAAGAAATAAATATTCAGTCACTCGGTGATGCGGTAGGTATATTGAACACGGTATCACTTGAGCCGGAACCGATTCCGCTTGATGTTAAAGTTGTGCTGGTGGGTAACCGTGCGTTGTATTATTTACTCGAAGAACAAGATCCTGAGTTTTCTGAATTATTTAAGGTTGAAGTCGATTTTTCTGAAACCATTGAATGTTCAAAAGATTCACTTAATCAATTTGCCCAGGTTATTGCTACCCTGATACGCAAAAATAATTTGACTGACTTTGACCAGGATGCGGTTAAACGGGTTATTGAATATGGTATGCGCCAGATTGAGGATACCACTCAACTTTCAACACACATGCACAGCATGCTGGACCTGTTAATTGAATCTGATTACTGGGCGAAAAAATCGGGCTCATTCAACTCAATCGTGACAAGAAAAGATGTACAAACCGCAGTTGATAAACAAATTTACCGGGCTGATCGAAGTCGTGATCGCATTTACGATGAAATTAATAAAGGCATTATCCTGATTGACGTTAGCGGTGAAAAAGTTGCCACGGTGAATGGTTTATTTGTGATTGAAACAGGACGCCTGGAGTTTGCACAGCCTGCGCGGATAACTGCAAATGTACGTATTGGTGATGGTGACATCATCGACATCGAGCGTGAAGTTGAACTGGGTGGTGCCCTGCATTCTAAAGGTGTTTTGATTTTATCTTCTTACCTCGGGGCACACTATGCTACCGGTAAACCACTTTCTTTAGCCGCCAGTTTAGTGTTTGAACAATCCTACGGTAACGTTGATGGTGACAGTGCCACCGTGGGTGAACTCTGTGCACTGATATCAGCGATTTCAAAAGTCCCGGTTAAACAATCACTGGCAGTAACAGGATCGGCTGACCAGCACGGCAATGTGCAGGCAATTGGTGGCATTAACGAAAAAATTGAAGGTTTTTATGATATTTGTAAACAACGTGGGTTAACCGGGGAGCAGGGTGTGATCATGCCTGTCTCAAATGTGCCGCACCTGGTATTACGTGACGATGTCATAGAGGCGATTGGGAATAAACAGTTCTTTTTATACCCTGTGACAACAGTTAATGAAGCTATTTCATTGTTAACAGGAACGGATGCAGGTGCGAGGAATGAAGCAAACGAGTTTCCTGAAGGTTCAGTTAATTACAAGGTAGAACAGCGTTTACTGGAAATGGCTGAATTAAAACATGAAGACCAGCATAAAGATGATCATGAAAGTCATGAGCATGATGAAGAAAAAGATTCAAAAAAGGATTCCGAAAAGGACAAGTGAGAAATTAAAATGACAGTACAAGCAACAATTGAAAAAAAATTAGCTGATGACTACAAGCCGTTACACCTCGAAGTCATTAATGAAAGCAGTAATCACAATGTACCAGAAGGTTCAGAGTCACATTTCAAGGTGGTGGTTGTTTCACCGGCATTCACCGGTAAAAACTTATTAGCACGCCACCGTATGATTAATGCAACACTTGCAGATGAATTAAAAGAAGCCATTCATGCGTTAGCTATTCATACTTATACCGAAGATGAATGGAAAGAAGAATCGGCTGGCGCACCGATGTCACCGCCTTGTTTAGGTGGTGGGAAATAATTTGAAAGACATCGAAGACCTGCTCATGAGATTGTAGAACAAGTAAAAGGCATGTCTGATGCGACCTGGGTAATCGTAAAGACGTGCTGAATAAAAGCCGAAGAGTTTTACATTGAACAGTTGAAATCTGTTCTATGGCTATTGCAGATGTTTACAATAAACAATACTCTAAAGACTATCTTAT
>JAOUOK010000476.1 GCA_029880425.1 Gammaproteobacteria bacterium | reverse complement strand
CATTGTAAAATCCGTTCAAACCGCATAGCAGGATCTCAATCCTGTTCTACACTTCATCATCACCCTGAATGTGCCATCCCCACACATTTTAAATCTGCTAGCTGCTCTCCCCCGCCTAGCTGATTCGGATAATTAACCTTTAACCGTCCAGTAAAGGATCTGAATTATGTCAGTGGCAAAAACAAACTCGTCCATACCATGCACCTCATCAACGCCTGGTGTCGATAATCCTGAGCTATATGCATCGACTGAGTTTTGGCAGCAATTTCATGAAAGCTTTCACAACCATGAGGCTAATATTCATGAACTCGCTGAATGGATACAGCCAGCTATGATTAGTTTGCATCAACAACTTTTAAAAAACACTGAATATAAAAAAACTCTCTCAAGAGCTAAAAATGACAAGATCACAGGTTCAGATCTGGCTATTCCGATATTTTTAACCGATTATATTCAGGTAAAATTAATCAGTATTGAGGCAAAGCATAGCCTGCCTTTACATGATCACCCCGGTGCTGCTGGTTCGATATTTGTCATTTCTGGTGATGTACATATCACTGAATTTGAAAGTACAGACCTGTCTGATAGCACAATAACCTTTGTAGATAACAAACTCATACCTGTAGGTAAAACCCGCTGTTTTACCCAGTTGCAACACAATATACATAGCTTAGCCGCCCCAAAAAATCGTGTTGTCATAATGAGTGTCCATACCCCCCCGTTTGCAGTCAATTCACAATCATTCTATTTCCCTTTAATAAACCAGCAACAACAAAATATCGGTACGCAAATTAATACTCAGCGTGTTCACACACAGGCTATTCAACATTTTCGCAATAACAACTCTAAATAAAATGGAGCCCCCTTAAATGAACCCATCATTCCATTCTCTATCTCAAGGCTTCTTACTCAGTAGTGGCCTGCTTGCAGCAGGTATTACCGCGGCATATGCACACGATGAATTTGACAATGAGCAAGTCGCAATAATTAAAGCCGATCCAGCATCAGTGCAGGGGGATTCCATCTCAACAATAAAGGCAAAAAAAGCATTAGAGCTTGCAACAATACTTAGTCAATTTAAACAAACCCCACGTGAAAAAAAACTGGAGTTTGCACTGGTATTATTTGCCGCCAATAAAGGGATAGCAGACGCCCAGTTCAGATTGGCAAACTATTATATTGATGGTGAACTGGTTGAAACGAATGAAAGCGAAGCGGAGTACTGGCTTGAAGAAGCCATAGCACAGGGCCATAAGGGAGCAGAGTTTATTTTCAACAATTTAGGTAGTGTGTATTTTGATATTGGTTGTTAATTTATGCTGCTTCTGGAAAGGAATTTAAGTATACATTTTGCCTTGTAATGACATTCGCTTGAAACTTGGCAAAACTTACACGGCCTCAAGCGATTCTAAATCCCAACGTGGTTTTGCATGAAATTCCAGGTTTTCATGTTGCCCGGCAAGCAAGCGTTGACAACCCGCAAAAGCAATCATGGCACCGTTATCGGTACAAAATTCCAGCCGCGGGTAATAGACCTCCGCATTTTCTTTTTTCACCATTTTTTCCAGGCGCTGACGCAGCCTTGTGTTAGCACTTACTCCACCTGCAATCACCAGCCGTGTTGAGTTTGTCTGTTGTAATGCACGCCGACATTTTATCGACAGGGTCTCGACCACCGCCGTTTCAAAGGCTAAAGCAATATCTGCCTTGCTTTGTTCACTTTTATCACTGCTGTTCATGGTATTTAAAGTAAAGGTTTTTAATCCACTAAAACTGAAATCCAGTCCCGGACGATCGGTCATTGGGCGGGGAAAGGTATATTTTCCCACCTCACCTTTTTCAGCCAGTTTTGCCACCGCGGGACCACCTGGATAAGCCAACCCCAGCATTTTTGCTGTTTTATCAAAGGCTTCACCCGCGGCATCATCCAGTGAGTCACCGAGTAACTGGTACTGACCAATACCATCAACATTAACCAGCATGGTATGACCACCCGAAACCAGTAACGCCACAAAAGGAAATGCCGGTGGATTATCTTCCAGCATTGGTGCAAGCAAATGCCCTTCCATATGGTGAACCGCAATAGCCGGGATATTCCAGCCATAAGCCAGGCT
>JAOUOK010000475.1 GCA_029880425.1 Gammaproteobacteria bacterium | reverse complement strand
AGGATTAACTGTTGGTTATTTCATTCTAAGTAATATAACTTCGGGATGGCCGATTGCACTGGCTGTAGCAGCAACAATGGCATGTTCATTCTTCGTACAGGCTGGTGAAGGCGCTGTTTTTGCCATGGTGCCATTAGTTAAACGCCGTATGACAGGACAAGTGGCCGGTATGGCAGGCGCATACGGTAATGTCGGTGCAGTAACATTCTTAACTGTGCTTTCTTTTGTATCACCACAAATATTCTTTATTACTATTGCCGGTGCGGCATTAGTGACAATCGTTGCAGTTGCACTATTACTTGAAGAACCTAAAGGCCACATGGCTGAAGTACTTCCTGATGGTACAGTACAAATGATAGAAGTAGAATAACGAGGATTAATCTTATGCCAGTAAGTTGTAGTAAATATCAATTACAACTTATTGGCATCATTATGTACTCACAGCGTTATTTTAATTAACGATTTAATAAGTGGGCTGCTTAGAATAACTTATCAGGAAATCATTACCCTGATATACGAGATAAACCATACTAATTTCATTTCCTTTTTCATCTCACATAAAATATCATCAGGATTAAACGAGGCAGAATAAATCAGTTTAGTACAGGGTAAACCATACTAATATAAAATTATTACTAAAAGGCTTCACATGACTCAATCACTTCAAATTATCAGTGCCCATTACAGTATTGCCGGCGTTAAAGCACAGAATGAAGATGCCTGTGGTGTACTTATTCCGGAAGAACCACTATTAACCACCAAGGGTATTGCCGTTATTGTTGCCGACGGTATGAGCGCAAGTGATGATGGCAAACAAGCCTCTGATGGCTGTGTTAAAGGATTTTTAACTGATTACTTCAGCACACCTGAAACATGGTCGGTAAAAAGCTCGGGGCAAAAAGTTCTGTCTGCACTAAACCGTTGGTTACATGGCCAGGGGCAACGCCAATATCATAATAACCAGGGCATGGTCACTACCTTAAGTGCATTGATATTTAAATCTAATACTGCATATATTTTTCACGTCGGCGATACCCGCATTTACCGTCTGCGCAATAATGATCTTGAACAATTAACTAATGATCACCGGTTTGTCGCAAATGAAAACAAAACCTACTTATCAAGAGCACTAGGAATCGACCTCCGGGTTGATATTGATTATAAAACCTTGCCCGTGGAAACCGGGGATATTTTCATCCAGCTGACTGATGGTGTTTATGAATTTATACCCAGCAACACCATCAAAGAAGTGATAAATAATAATATCAATAACCTTGAAAACGCATGTAAAAATCTGGTTGAACTTGCCGTTAATAATAACAGTGATGATAACCTGACCTGCCAGGTTGTGAAAGTTACCCGTCTTCCTAAAGAAAGTGAAAATGAGTTTTATGAAAAGTTAACAGAGCTGCCTTTCCCTCCCCCATTGGATCCCGGCTTAATCCTGGATGGCTATAAAGTTATTCGCCATTTATTTTCAAACAAACGTACAGAAGTGTATTTAGTACAGGATACCGAAACTAATGAAAACGTGGTAATGAAAGCACCATCAGTAAATTACCAGGATGATCCTGAATACATAAACCAGTTTTTACATGAAGAATGGGCCGGTCGCAGAATTAATAATCCACACGTGTTAAAAGTTCTGGAAATTACACGCAACCGTACAGCATTATATTACATTACGGAATATGTTGAAGGTCTCACATTAAGACAGTGGCTTGATGACAATCCCCGTCCTACCTTAAACCAGGTACGTAAATTCAGTAAACAAATTGAACGTGGGCTGAGGGCATTTCATCGCCTGGAAATGATCCACCAGGATTTAAAACCTGAAAACATCTTAATTGATAAAAATGAAACATTAAAAATAATTGACTTTGGTTCAACTAAGATAGCCGGGATAGAAGAAATTTTCCTGCCCATTGAGGTCAATAACATACTTGGCACAATTGATTACAGCGCACCTGAGTATCATATTGGTGAATCAGGCAGCAATCGTTCAGATATTTATTCACTCGGTGTTATTGTTTATGAAATGCTGACCGGGCATTTACCCTATGGAAAAGAGATGACCGCAAGAAATATAAAGCGGGTTAAATATATTTCACTTAAACGA
>JAOUOK010000474.1 GCA_029880425.1 Gammaproteobacteria bacterium | reverse complement strand
CGGGGCCTGGGGGGGAATCGCAGCGGGCATTTTTGGCAGCACCGCTCTGGGTGGTTTAGGCGGTGTGACCTTTATGTCTCAACTCGTAGGTACAGTGATCGGGCTGAGTATAGCCCTGGCTGGCGGCTTCATTGTCTACGGTGTGATAAAAACACTGGTTGGCCTGCGTCTGAGCCAGGAAGAAGAGTACCAGGGTGCAGATCTAAGTATTCATAAAATTGCTGCTGAATCTGATGATTAAATAGGGCTTATCAAAATCACAGGAAGGCGTTTCAATTTTGTTGAAACGCCTTTTTTTTCTTAGTTTTCACCCCATTATTATGATTATTGGATAATTATTTTTGTGGTGCTGGATTCTAAAGGGACAAAGTGATACCTTTCTTCGTCCCAAAATACATGGTTAAAAAATGCGCAAATTACACATAAAAACCTTCGGTTGCCAGATGAATGAGTATGATACGGCTAAAATTGCTGACGTACTCAATGCCTCTCATGGCCTGGAAATAACCGATACTGCTGAAGATGCAGATGTTTTACTTTTAAACACCTGCTCAGTACGCGAGCGGGCGCAAGAAAAAGTTTTTTCTAACCTGGGAATGTGGCGTAAATTAAAAGCTAAACGCCCTGAACTTGTGATTGGTGTAGGTGGTTGCGTGGCCAGCCAGGAAGGTGAGGCTATTCTCAAACGCGCGCCTTATGTCGACCTGATTTTTGGACCGCAAACCTTGCATCGTCTACCCATGATGCTCAGTGATGCGACTAAAAAGCATAAATCTGTAGTGGATGTTTCTTTCCCGGAAATTGAAAAATTTGATTATATGCCCGAACCAAAGAGTGATGGAGCTAGTGCATTTGTTTCTATCATGGAAGGTTGCAGTAAATATTGCACGTTTTGTGTTGTTCCTTACACCCGTGGTGAAGAATTCAGTCGCCCATTTGACGATATTATTGCTGAAATTGCACAACTTGCAGAGCAAGGTGTGCGTGAGGTTAACTTACTTGGGCAGAATGTGAATGCTTATCGTGGCCAAATGAATGATGGTACCGATGCGGATTTAGCCTTGTTAATTCATTACGTTGCTGCAATTGATGGCATCGATCGAATTCGTTTTACTACTTCACATCCCATTGAAATGAATGACAACCTGATCCAGGCCTATGCCGAGGTGCCAGAACTGGTCAGTCACCTACATTTGCCGGTACAAAGTGGTTCAGACAGAATTCTGGCACAAATGAAACGCAAGCATACCGCGCTCGAATACAAGGCCATTATTCGTAAATTACGTGCAGTACGCCCTGAGTTGTGCTTTTCTTCAGATTTTATTATTGGTTTCCCGGGTGAAACCGATAAAGATTTTGAAGACACCATGAATTTGATTGCTGATGTGGGTTTTGATTTGTCTTACAGCTTTATCTACAGCCCTCGTCCCGGAACGCCTGCTTCCAGCTTGCCGGATGATGTACCTGCAGACGTTAAAAAAGAACGTTTACAGATCTTGCAGACCCGAATCAATCAACAAACACTTACAATTAGTGAAAGTATGCTGGGTACAGTTCAGCGTGTCCTGGTGACACGCGCATCGAAAAAAGATGAAACAGAAATCAGTGGCCGCACAGAAAACAATCGTGTGGTAAACTTTAAAGCCGATAAATCATTGATTGGCCAATTTGCAGACGTGAAAATTACAGAAGTTCGACCTAACTCATTACGTGGTGAATTAGTGGGCAGTGAAACTGCTGGCGTAACACCCGTATCAGCTCAAAACGCGTAATCTTATTTATATATTTTGAATACCTCCGCACATTCTCTCGATATTACTTTAGATCCTGCTGATAACCAGCGCCTGGCAAATTTATGTGGCCAGTTTGATGAGCATTTACGCCTTATCGAACGGCGTATGGGGGTTGAGATCAATAATCGTGGTAATAACTTCCGTATTATCGGTAAGAAAAAGTCAGTAGAAGAAACGGAAGAAGTTTTACGCGAGCTTTATACTGAGTCGGATAAAAATACCTTGTCACCTGAAATCGTAAATTTACATTTACATGACACTGCAACAGTACAGTTAGTCACACCTAAAAAATTACGCTCGGGTGAAGAAATCATAATCCAGACTAAACGTGGC
>JAOUOK010000473.1 GCA_029880425.1 Gammaproteobacteria bacterium | reverse complement strand
TGGTTGCCCAGCATGGTGTGCAATACCTGTTTGCTGCCGTGGTGTTAACCGGTTTAATTCAAATACTTGCGGGTGTATTACGTCTTGGTAAATATATTCGTATCGTTCCTCACCCGGTAATGCTCGGGTTTGTTAACGGTTTAGCCATTGTTATCTTCCTCGCCCAGCTGCAACATTTCCAGGTGAAATTACCTGATGGCACAATGGAATGGATGGGCGGCTCAGCTTTATATATCTTACTGGGATTTGTTGCTTTAACCATGGCAATCATGCACTTTTTGCCTAAGATCACCGGTGCGTTTCCTGCTGCACTTGCCGCGATTTTAGTTGTCTCGTTTATGGTGATTGGTTTTGATATTAATACCAATACTGTTGGTGATTTAGCATCGATTAAAGGTGCATTCCCGTCTTTTAATATTCCGGAAGTGCCATTTAACTGGGAAACCTTATCCATTATTTTCCCATACGCGATTATCCTCGCGGCAGTAGGCTTGATTGAATCATTATTAACTCTTTCATTGATTGATGATGTGACTAATACGCGTGGTCGTGGTAACCGCGAGTGTATTGGGCAGGGTATTGCCAATACCACGACGGGTTTCTTCGGTGGTATGGGTGGTTGCGCTATGATTGGCCAGAGTATGATTAATGTTAACTCGGGCGGTCGCCAACGTTTATCAGGTATTTCAGCGGCACTATTCTTATTAATATTTATTTTATTTGCTTCAAGTTTAATCGAGCAGATCCCGATGGCCGCGTTAATCGGCGTTATGTTTATGGTGGTACTCGGTACCTTTGAATGGTCGAGTCTTCGTATCATGGGTAAGATTCCAAAAACGGATGCCTTTGTTTTGATTCTTGTTTCAGGTGTAACGGTTGCGACTGACCTGGCTGTTGCGGTTGTCGTTGGTGTAATTGTTTCTGCACTGTTCTTTGCCTGGGAACATGCTTCACACATCAATGTAAAAGGCTATGACGATAAATATGGTATCCGTATTTACGAGTTAAACGGCCCACTGTTTTTTGGTTCAGTAAAAAGCTTCATGGAACTGTTTAACCCGGAGGAAGATCCACAGGAAGTTATTATTGAATTTCAGAATTCACGTGTAGCCGATCATTCTGCGATTGAAGCTATCGATAATCTTGCGGAGAAATATATTAAAGCCGGTAAGACATTACACTTCCGCCACTTAAGTCCGGAGTGTCATGAGTTATTACAAAAAGCGGGTGACCTGGTCGAAGTAAACGTGATGGAAGATCCGAACTATCATGTTGCTGATGATAAGCTGGCATAAAGCTTTTAATGCTCGATAAAAAAGCCCGCATTATCGCGGGCTTTTTTATTATTATTCTTTTTTATGTAAGAGCCGGGTAAATTCATCCCGTGCTTTATCGAGCTCATCTTTTATTAGTGGAACTAATACGTTGCTAGTTTCGAGGGTTTTAATGCATCTTTCATAAAACGTATTAAAGGCATTAAGAATCTCTTTTGCATCAACACTTTCTTTTGTCATGCTTTGTTTTTCTTCCCCGCTGTTATCAAGCAGGGTTAGCGTGGCATAAGCCGGGATCATTTTGTTATGCCCGGTTTCAACATTGCTTGCAACTATCGGTGATGTTTTGACATACACTTCACCATCATATTTAAATTTTTGCCCAACGCTTAAGAGTTTGAATTTCATTTTTAACCTGTTTAATTTTGACTAAGAATTATTTTTCAGCATGATGCTGTGAAATATATTCATACATCACGATAGATGCAGCTATGCTGACATTTAAACTTTCAGTGGCACCAAACTGTGGAATACTGAGACATTCAATGCCAGGAAAATCTGCATAATCAAAACTGATGCCATTTTCCTCGTTACCGAGTATAAAAGCACTTTTTAATGGCAGCTTTGCTTCGTACAAAGTCTGGCCTTTTTCAGCTTCAAGCGTGAACAAGGTATAGCCACGATCTTTAAGTTCAGCAAAGCAATCCGCCACGTTGTCATGGAATTTTGCCGGCACCTTGCGAAAGGCGCCCTTCGCGGGTGCGGGATCAAATTCACCAATATTGATAAGGTGAATCTCGGTGGCACCAAAGGCTTCCGCGCTGCGGAAAATCTTGGGAACATTGAAGCCCGCGAA
>JAOUOK010000472.1 GCA_029880425.1 Gammaproteobacteria bacterium | reverse complement strand
TCTCATTGACATGTTCAGCCAGGTAAACCAGTACTGCCATCGATTTGGGTTCAAGTCGGTGTTCTATTTTATCTTTGACAATCTGACCTGTAGCAGGAAAAACATGCCAGTCTCCAACTATAAACGTGTCTCGCATCATGACTCCATTATTATAGGTTTATATATAAATTATACGATATTTAGACACATAAAAAATGAGCTAAAATGCAAGAGACTAATAAAATGTTATGAATTTTAATAATTACTGATCCAGGTCATGAAATTCATAAATGACCTGGTTACAGACGTTTAGATCGTTATTTAACTTACGGAGTGTTCCTTTTGTCAAAAAACGGGTCAGGCATATGAGTTATAGATGATGTACTTATTACTTATTAACATGATCTAAAGAGTTTTGCGCAAAACTTGCACCTACACCATCATAATAATTATAGATAAAATCAGCTCCTGCTTCTTCTAAAGGTTTAATTTCTTCTTCGAAGAGTACAGTTGTTGTAATTGCGCCTTTAAAGCCAATTTTACGTAATTCTTTTGTTGCCAGGACTTTGGCAGATAGTTCAGGCATAGCCAGCATAACGGTATCTACACCACCTAAATTCAGGTTTGCCCACAAACCAGGATCTTCTGCATCGGCATATAATACCCTGCGTCTCAGTCTGCGGTGTTGTTCAACCTTAATTGGATCAGAGTCCAGCCCGATCACCCGTTTATGGTTTTTGACGATTAAATCATAAGCGCCTGTACCAACACGTCCCATACCCATTACCAGCACATGAGAGTTACCAATGTTAATGGGTTCATCATCGCGGTGACGTTTTGTGGATTCGAATATATGCAAGAACCGCTCGAGTAAACCATAGAGTTCATGCGCATAGCGATTAAGAGGTGCGCTAACTGCAAATGACATGGCAACCGCAACAGCCAGCATAACCATCCATTCATTACTCAGCCAGCCATTATCAACACCTATACTGGCAACGATTAAACCAAATTCACTGTAGGTCGCCAGGGTTAAACTTGCCAGGAAAGCGGTACGTGAACGTAAACGTAATAAAACAAGGATAAAAAAGAATAGCAGTGCTTTAAGCGGAACAAGGAAATTAACCAGGAATGCCTGTTGAATCATTTCAAGAGTCGGGTGACCAATTAAACCAATCTGTAAAAAGAAACCAACCAGTAAAATTTCTTTTAAGCTCCAGATTGAATTGGATAATTCAATGGCACGTTTGTGTGAGGCAATCATGATTCCAAGAAGCAACGCACCCAGCTCAGAGCTCAGGCCAAAATATTCAAAGCCATGTCCACCAATTACAAGGGCAGCAAGTAATCCATAAAGAATGACCAGTTCACCATGACCACTGACATCAAGTAAGCGGTGTATAACAGGACGTATAAAAATAAGACCAAGTAATATAAATGCCCATGGGGATGGGCTGACACCATTGCCAATACTCAGGATAGCCACGGCGACAAGATCTTGCATTATTAAGATACCAATGGCGACCCGTCCATGAAAAGCACGCAACTCCCGTTTACTTTCAAGTACTTTTGCAGCAACAACGGTACTGGAAAAAGATAAAATAATGCCGACCATAAACGCTATTTCAGTAGACATATTAAAAAATGAAATGAGTAAAAGATAAACCAGGCCGACCGTTATAAGCATATGCAGGAGTGAACCAGCTAATACCTCTATACTTATTAATGATTGTAATCGTAATTTTAATCCGACACTGAATAACAGTAACAATACACCGGCATGTGAGACTTCTTTAAGAACGGGGTTTGTTTCATGACCAAAATAGCTCAGAAGAAATCCGGCAGCAAGATATCCAACCAGTGGTGGCAGGCCGATTAAGCGTACCGCCAGGCCGAGTGCAAAGGCAAAACTAAGCCATATTGCTACTGTTACCATGCTTTTGTTCTCATCAGGTTAAAATGATAATAAATATTCATATGTTGTTTTTTAGCTTAACTCTTGTTTAGACAATATAACCACAATTATTTTTTATTTACCTTGGTGTTTTTTCCACTTAGGCGACCATCTTCACCGAGCCGTCGTCCAAGAATGTGTTCATACCAGGGCAAAGCCTGGGGTGTCGGAAAAACAACACCGCCCAGCTGAACAGGCA
>JAOUOK010000047.1 GCA_029880425.1 Gammaproteobacteria bacterium | reverse complement strand
TCAACACCGATTTCCAGGCCACGCAGTGCTTTTTGCAAAGACTCTTGTTGCGTGCGCCCCATTGCCATTACTTCACCCACAGATTTCATTTGTGTTGTTAAGCGGTTATCGGCTTTAGGAAATTTTTCAAATGTAAAACGAGGAATCTTCGTTACAACATAATCGATAGTTGGTTCAAATGATGCCGGTGTCGCACCACCTGTTATATCATTTTGTAATTCATCAAGTGTATAACCCACCGCAAGTTTCGCCGCAACTTTTGCAATCGGGAAACCGGTAGCTTTAGATGCTAATGCTGATGAACGTGATACACGTGGGTTCATTTCAATAATGATCATACGACCATTTTCTGGATTAATTGCAAACTGTACATTTGAACCACCGGTATCAACACCAATCTCACGTAATACTGCTAAGGAAGCATCACGCATGATTTGATATTCTTTATCCGTTAAGGTTTGCGCTGGAGCAACGGTAATAGAGTCACCGGTGTGGACACCCATAGGATCTAAATTTTCAATTGAACAGATAATGATGCAGTTATCTTTATGATCACGCACCACTTCCATTTCATATTCTTTCCAGCCCAGGATTGATTCTTCGATCAACAACTCATCTGTTGGAGAAAGATCCAGTCCACGCTCACAAATTTCAATAAATTCTTCTTTGTTATAGGCAATACCACCACCTGATCCACCCATGGTGAAAGATGGACGGATAACTGTCGGGAAACCTACTTGAGACTGAACCTGGAAGGCTTCTTCCATGCTGTGTGCAACAGCGGCCTTAGGCATATCCAAACCAATCTTCAGCATCGCTGAACGGAACTTATCTCGATCTTCGGCTTTATCAATCGCTTCACGATCGGCACCAATCATTTCCACACCGTATTCTTCTAATACACCTTCACGATGTAAATCGAGTGCACAGTTCAATGCCGTTTGACCACCCATCGTTGGCAGCACCGCATCAGGACGTTCTTTTCTAATAATTTCAGCAACAGTCTGCCAGCGAATCGGTTCGATATATGTCGCATCTGCCATTTCCGGGTCAGTCATAATCGTGGCAGGATTGGAGTTCACCAGGATTACACGGTAACCCTCTTCCTTTAATGCCTTACACGCTTGTGCGCCAGAATAATCAAACTCACAGGCCTGGCCGATTACAATCGGGCCGGCACCAATGATCAGGATACTTTCAATATCAGTTCTTTTTGCCATAGTCGTTAACTTTTTTGTTCCTGAATTAATTCAATAAAGTGATCAAATAATGGGGCTACGTCATGTGGACCCGGGCTTGCTTCCGGATGACCCTGGAAGCTGAAGGCAGGGACATCAGTGCGATGAACACCCTGTAAACTTCCATCAAATAATGAACGATGAGTCGCCGTTAAATTATCCGGTAACGAATCTTCATCAACCGCAAAACCGTGGTTCTGACTGGTAATCATCACTTGCTGACCTTCAATGTCCTGAACAGGATGATTGGCACCATGATGTCCAAACTTCATTTTGACTGTTTTAGCTCCACTGGCGAGAGACAATAATTGATGCCCCAGGCAAATGCCAAAAGTAGGTATATTCGTTGGTAAAATTTCCTGGATCGCTTTGATTGCATAATCACAGGGTTCAGGATCACCGGGACCATTAGATAAAAACACGCCATCTGGCTTCATGGCTAATACATCCGTAGCCGGTGTTTGTGCCGGTACAACGGTTAAGCGACAACCGCGATCAGCAAGCATGCGCAAGATATTCGTTTTGACACCAAAGTCATAGGCAACGACATGGAAAGGAAGATCTTTTGAATCTTCGGGTAAGCCATCGGTTATGGTCCAGCTACCTTGTTTCCACTCATACTGGGAATCCGTCGTCACTTCTTTGGCTAAATCCATGCCTTTTAAACCTGCAAATGATTGTGCTTCTTTAATGGCCGCCGCTTCATCAATGTTATCACCCGCAACAATACAACCACTTTGCGCACCTTTTTCACGTAAAATTCGGGTCAGCTTACGGGTATCAATATCTGCAATAGCAACAACCTTATTTTGTTTCAGGTAGTCTTCAAGCGATAACTCGTTTCGCCAGCTGCTGGCAACCAGCGGTAAGTCACGAATCACGAGACCTGCTGAGTGAACAGCTGATGATTCTGCATCTTCGTGCGTGGTTCCCACATTTCCGATATGTGGATAGGTCAGGGTAACAATCTGGCGAGAATATGAAGGATCGGTCAGGATTTCCTGGTACCCGGTCATGGCAGTATTAAAAACTACCTCACCTACTGTTTCTCCTTCAATACCAATGGATTCACCGTAAAAGACAGTACCGTCTTCAAGCGCAAGTAGGGCCGGTTTTCTCAAGTAAACCTCCATAAAACAGACGTGTAAAAAAGCGGGAGGCACTTTGAGCGCTCCCGCTGGGAATTTGGATGGTCAGAGATATGTTTCAGACCGGGGTGATTATACCCAAGGGCATGGGAAATTGTCCAGATTGAAGCGGCTAATTAGTCGTTTAAATCCAGCACATCCATCATGTCGAATTCGCCTGATTCATGCTGCATAATCCACAATGCAGCACGCACCGCCCCGTTAGCAAAAGTCATGCGACTCGAGGCTTTATGGGTAATTTCCACCCGTTCACCGATATCGGCAAACATCACGGTATGCTCACCAACAATATCACCGGCACGAATCGTTTCAAAACCTATCGTTTTACGATCCCGCTCAGAAGTAATACCTTCACGACCATAAACCGCGCATTCTTTTAGATCACGACCTAATGCATCGGCAACGACTTCCCCCATACGCAGAGCCGTACCGGATGGCGCATCCACTTTATGGCGGTGATGTGCTTCGATCACTTCAATATCAACATCATCACCCATCACCCGGGCAGCAATATCGAGTAATTTAAGTGTTAAATTCACACCAACACTCATGTTCGGCGCAAAGACAACACCTACATCATTTCCTGCATCCGAAATTTGTTGTTTACCTGCATCATCAAACCCTGTTGTGCCAATAACAATCCTTTTACCCGCTTCCCGGCACACTACAAGGTTAGATAAGGTCACTTCGGGCCGGGTGAAATCAATCAATACATCGAACTGAGAGGTAACTGCACTTAAATCATCCGTAACGGCCACACCAATATTACCCACACCGGCTAACTCACCGGCATCGACACCAATCATCGAACTGCCTGGCCGATCCAATGCCGCACCGACTTCACAGCCATCGGTTTCAGTAACTGCCTGAATTAATACACGCCCCATTCGGCCAGCAGCACCCGTGATTGCAATTTTGGTCATTTTTTTCTCCAGTTAAACAGGTTTAAGCGTAACCTGTTTTCTTAAATAAATTTTCCCTTAAGCACCTTTGACAGGGACGTAATTGGTGCGAATGATATGAATTATGATTTCATATCTTCAAAGAATTTTTTAACACCATCCAGCCAGCTCGATGCTTTAGGACTGTGGTTGGTATTATCTTCTTTTAGTGATTTTTCAAACTCCTGTAACAGTTCTTTTTGATGGTTAGTTAAATTAACAGGTGTTTCAATGACAACCCGGCACATTAAATCACCCGTGCTACTACCACGAACTGATTTCACACCTTTACCACGCAAACGGAACATTTTACCTGTTTGTGTTTCTGCAGGAATCTTTAACTTCACTCGACCATCTAAAGTGGGGACATCAAGTTCACCACCTAAACTTCCGGTCGTAATTGCAATTGGCACTTCGCAGTAGAGATCATTGCCATCACGCTGGAATATTTTATGTTCGCGAACAGAAATCTGAACATATAAATCACCCGCTGGTCCGCCATTTTCTCCTGCTTCACCTTCACCGGAAAGACGAATACGATCACCATTATCGACACCGGGAGGAACTTTGACTGATAAGGTTTTATTTTTCTCTACACGCCCCTGACCATGACACTTACCACACGGATCTGAAATCATTTTGCCGTTACCATGGCAACGCGGACAAGTTTGTTGCAGTGAAAAGAAACCTTGTTGCATACGCACCTGGCCATGCCCACCACAGGTAGTACAGGTTGTTGGCTTGGTTCCTTTCTTGGCACCACTACCACCACATTGATCACAACTGACAAAAGTCGGGACACGAATATTAACGCTTGTACCACGAACCGCTTCTTCTAAATCGAGTTCAAGGTTATAACGTAAATCTGCACCACGATATACACGCTGGCCACCATGAGCACCGCCACCACCGCCGCCAAAAATATCGCCAAATACATCACCGAAGATATCACTAAAGCTGCCACCCGCTGCGCCAGCACCACCCATTCCGGCAGACTGATCTACACCGGCATGACCAAACTGATCATAGGCAGCACGTTTTTGTGAATCACTTAAAATATCGTAAGCTTCTTTGGCTTCTTTGAATTTAACTTCAGCTGCTTCCTGATTATCCTGATTACGATCAGGGTGATGTTTCATCGCCAGACGTTTAAAAGCCTTTTTAATTTCAGCTTCACTCGCATTCTTTTGAACACCCAGAACTTCATAATAATCGCGTTTAGACATAGATATCGCTTCTTAATTCGTTATTTAAATGACATATTTTTAAACACAAAAGGCCACATAAAAACATGCAGCCATTCGTTTAAGCTTTTAGCACACATTGTGTGAAGCTAAATAACTTCGTTAAAACTTCTTCAAAATGCTCATGTACTCATTGTACATTCCGCTTTTTCATCAGTTTTGCCTTGTTCTTTAGCTTTACACTCTCTGTGCAAAAACCTTTCTTTGTTTAGAGCTTATTTTTTACTATCGTCGACTTCTTCAAATTCAGCGTCAACAACATCATCATCTTTTGCGCTGGCTTGTTCAGCTCCGGCTGCATCCGCACCAGGCGCCGTACCTTCTGCGCCTTTTTGTGCGTAGAGACGTTCAGCCATTTTACCTGAAGCATCAGTCAACGCTTTAGTTTTTGCTTCGATAACTTCCTTATCATCACCTTTATTTGCTTCTTCAAGCTCTTTAATGGCTGCTTCAATGCTGTCTTTTTCACCAGGTTCTAACTTGTCATCACCCAGCTCTTCCATTGATTTCTTAGTGGCATGAATCAGTTGTTCAGCAGTGTTACGTGCTGTAACCAGTTCCTGGAAAAGGCGATCTTCATCAGCATGTGCTTCTGCATCTTTTACCATTTTTTCAACTTCTTCGTCAGATAAACCACTTGAAGCCTTAATCACGATAGATTGTTCTTTACCAGTACCTTTATCTTTAGCAGATACATTGAGGATACCGTTAGCATCAATATCAAAGGTTACTTCGATTTGTGGCACACCGCGTGGTGCTGGTGGAATATCCTGTAAATCAAAACGTCCTAATGATTTATTCGCATCAGCACGTTCACGTTCACCCTGGACTACATGTACCGTTACCGCTGACTGGTTATCATCTGCAGTTGAGAACGTTTGTGTCGCTTTAGTCGGGATAGTGGTATTTTTATCGATGAGTTTAGTCATCACACCACCCATTGTTTCGATACCTAAAGATAACGGTGTTACGTCAAGTAACAATACATCTTTAACATCACCACCAAGTACACCACCTTGAATCGCAGCACCCATTGCAACTGCTTCATCAGGGTTAACATCACGACGTGGTTCTTTACCGAAGAAGTTCTTCACTTCTTCCTGTACTTTAGGCATACGGCTTTGACCACCAACTAAAATTACATCGTTGATTTCAGAAGCGGATAAACCGGCATCTGCTAATGCTTTCTTACAAGGTTCAATTGAACGGGCAATTAAATCATCAACCAAAGATTCCAGTTTTGCACGCGTGACTTTAATATTTAAATGTTTAGGGCCTGTAGCATCTGCTGTAACGTAAGGTAAGTTCACATCAGTTTGTTGACCTGATGATAACTCAACTTTTGCTTTTTCAGCTGCTTCTCTTAAGCGTTGTAATGCAAGAGGATCGTTACGTAAATCTACGCCTTGCTCTTTCTTGAATTCTTCAACCAGGAAGTCCATTAAGCGCATATCGAAATCTTCACCACCAAGGAATGTGTCACCATTTGTTGATAACACTTCAATTTGATGATCGCCATCAATATCAGCAATTTCGATAATTGATACGTCAAATGTACCACCACCTAAATCGTAGACTGCAACCGTACGGTCACCTTCTTGCTTGTCCATACCAAACGCAAGTGCCGCAGCAGTTGGTTCGTTGATAATACGTTTAACATCCAGGCCTGCAATTTTACCGGCATCTTTAGTTGCCTGGCGTTGCGAGTCATTGAAGTAAGCAGGGACCGTGATAACCGCTTCAGTGACTTCTTCACCAAGATAATCTTCAGCAGTCTTTTTCATTTTTTGCAGGATGCGTGCAGATACTTCTGGAGAAGCCATTTTTTTACCTTCAGCTTCTACCCAGGCATCACCATTATCCGCTTTGATAATTTTGTAAGGTACCATAGCGATATCTTTTTGCACTTCATCGTCATCAAAACGACGGCCAATCAGACGTTTAACCGCATTTATTGTGTTTGTTGGATTCGTTACAGCCTGGCGCTTAGCTGACTGACCAACTAAAACTTCGCCATCCGCGAATGCAACAACTGATGGAGTTGTACGATCGCCTTCGCTATTTTCAATAACTTTTACATTACCATTGTCCATGACCGCGACACATGAGTTCGTGGTGCCTAAGTCAATTCCGATTATCTTTCCCATATCTACTTGCTCCGCTTAATATACTTTTAAATTCTAACTATTCTTTCAAATAACTAAATTTGTTTAACTGTTTGTTTAATAGGGTCATTTGCTTCGTCTTCAAGCCAGTTCAACAAAATTTCCTGTTTTTTTCTATTCTTCTTTGTCTGAACCCGATTCTGATCCCGAGTTTGCTGATGAAACAACAACCATGGCAGGTCGAACCAGGCGCTCATTGAGTAAATAGCCCTTTTGCATTACATCAATAACGGTATTCGGTGCATGTTCTGCTGAATCAATCATACTCATTGCCTGGTGATGGTCAGGATTAAAAGATTCGCCGTGAGGGTGAACACCTTTGATACCAAATTTTTCAATCGCCGTTTCAAACATCTTCAGTGTCATCTCGGTACCTTCACGTAACTTGCTCACATCCGCATTTTCATCCTGTGCCGCGGCGACCCCCATTTCCATGCTATCAATAACAGGAAGCAGTTCCTGGGCAAATTTCTCTAAAGCAAATTTATGCGCATTTGCCAGATCACGTTCTGTACGACGACGAATGTTCTCCATCTCAGCTTTGATACGTACTAATTGATCCCAGTTTTCATCCGCTTTTGCCTGTGCTTCTGCGAGTTTGGCTTCCAACACTTCAACTGTATTTTCTTCTGTTTCAACAGTATCTGATTCTGATGAGGTTGATTCAGCTGAGGCGTCTGTTTCCATCTCAACTTCTTGATTTTGTTCTGTTTCGCTCATTCCTAACTCCGAAAAAATAATATCTATGCTGTATGTGGGGACACTTATTCTGAACTCAAGAGGGAACCCAATAATTTTGCCGTCACATCCACTAAAGGTATCACCTTGTCATAAGCCATCCGCGTTGGACCAATCACACCCAGTACACCGACCACCTCTTCACTGACTTTATAGGGTGAGGTAATCACCGAGCAGCCCTCAAAGGCTGAATAACCGGACTCCTCACCAATAAAGACCTGCATCCCTTCTGCATGGATAGACTGATCCAGTACATGTAAAACATCCCGCTTGGCATTAAAAGCATCAAATAATGTGCGTAATTTTTCCATATTGGCCATTTCCGCGTAATCCATCAGGTTGGTTTGGCCAGCCATAACAAAATCATCATGATTTTTTTCATCCACCACGTTGTCTGTCATCTGGATGGCCATTTTCATGATTTCCTTCATGTCATCACGTTCTTTTTTCATTCGCTCAAGTACCAACTGACGAATTTGGGACAAGTCTTTCCCCATGAACTCCTGGTTTAAGTAGTTAGCGGTCTTAACCAGTTCTGACTCGGTAAATGCTCGTTCTGTATGGATCACCCTGTTCTGCACTTCCTGCTCATTAACCACCAGGATCACCAGGATTCGGTTTGAGGTTAATGGAAGAAATTCTATATGCCTTAATATTATGGCTTCACGACGAGGAATGGTCACCACGCCCGCCATGCGGGTCATACCAGATAACAGCGAAGAAGCCTTGGTAATCAGGCTGCCATGGGAATCATCAATCCCCATTTCATTACGCAGCTTTTCAACTGCCTTACCTCGTAATGGTTTAACCGTCACCAGGTTATCAACAAAAAGGCGATATCCCTGGGCGGTCGGAATACGTCCTGCAGAGGTATGAGGTGAAATAATCAGGCCTAAATCTTCCAGGTCCGCCATAACATTCCTCACCGTGGCAGGACTTAGTTTAATATTTTCATCATTTGATAATGTCTTGGAGGCAACCGGCTGACCATCACTTATATATTGCTCCACCAGAACTTTAAATAACTGCTGCGAGCGCTCGTTCAAATTGGTTAAGGGAGAATCAGTCGACACGGTTTTTTGTTCCATCGGGTTTTCAGGCTAAAAAATAAAATAGC
>JAOUOK010000471.1 GCA_029880425.1 Gammaproteobacteria bacterium | reverse complement strand
CAACGTAGGAGATGATTTGCCCCGAGAAATAAATCATTAACTGCTATTACTCTATTTTTCTCCTTCCTGTTTACGTCATTACCCGGTATAGCCAATGTTGGCGATTGGGGCATGGTTCAGCAATTTAATAAAAAATTAGAACAAGCCACCGATGGCAAAATTCAGGCAATGTACGATGTCGGAAATCTTTATATGCGCGGGCGTGGGGTGAATCGAAACATGGCAAAAGCCGCAGAGTGGTTTCAGAAAGCCGCATCAACCGGGCATGCCTCGGCACAGGCAAAACTTGGTATTCTTTACTTTGAAGGGCGGGGAGTTAAACAAAACTACCCGAAAGCCATCAAACTATTAAATGCCGCGGCAAAACAAAACATTCCCAGCGCATATTATCAACTGGCTAATATGTTTGAACTAGGATCTGGCGTCCCCCAGGATTTACATCAATCTATTTACTGGTATAAAAAAGCCGAAAAATCCGGCTATTACCTGGCAAAAGCAAAAATTGAACGGCTATCTAAACGACTGGGAAATGGTACGGTCAATAACGGTTCTTCATCTGTAGTCTCTGCTAATAAAAAAACGACCTTCCCGTTAATGAATACTCTTTTACGTGGCCGCTGGTTAAAACGTAAATCCGCTGTTGGTTACTTACCATCAAATATAGCTAACTGCGCTAAAGATTCTGCTAACTCACTTCACTGTATTTCAACCTCACAAGAACGCAGTACCGGAAGTGAAATCATTACCTTCAACACCGAAAGTGTCATCACTATTAAGAATAATAAATTATTCAATATTAGCTACAGTAATAATGTACTGGACGTTTCAGTTCATGCGGTTGAAGATGGTAATGGTCAATTAGTGCCGGCAACAACACGTATAAAAAAAGGCAAACAAGGTAAACAACGTCAGCTGAGTTGCACCCTTAAAAACAATAAAACAATCTCATGTAGTAAAGGCGCATCGTCATTTAACCTGGTAAGTCAATAACGACCGACTAGCCAATAACAATTTTATCATAACTGGCATACAATAAACGGTATGTCAGTTAGCCCGCCAACAAGTGAAGAAGAATTACTCGAACGTGCAAGATTCATTGCAGGTTTAACCTTGGCCGACCTTGCAGAAAAATTCAAACTCGAAATCCCAAAAGATACACGACATGCAAAAGGCTGGATAGGCCAGTTAATTGAGCTGACCTTAGGTGCAACAGCCGCTTCCTTAGCCGAACCTGATTTTCAAGAAATTGGGATTGAACTAAAAACACTTCCCCTCAGCAATAGCGGTAAGCCTAAAGAATCTACCTATGTTTGTACCGTACCGTTAACTAATTTAACCGGTCAACAATGGGAAACATCCTGGATTAAAAGAAAATTACAACGTGTATTGTGGTTACCTTTTGAAGCAGAAAAAAAAATCCCTCTTGCAGAGCGTCATATAGGCAACGCGATCCTATGGAGCCCAACGCAAACAGAATCACAGCAATTACAACAGGACTGGGAAGAACTGATGGAGCTGGTATGCCTGGGTAAGCTTGAGCAAATCACTTCACACATGGGCCGTTATTTACAAATCCGTCCAAAAGGGGCGAATGCAAAATCTCTGACAACAACACTTGATGAAGAAGGTAATACGATACAAACATTACCACGTGGTTTTTATTTACGGCCTGACTTCACTCAGCGTATTATTAACCATCACTACGCCTGACAGCGCTTAAAATTTAAATTAAACAGGATAAATTTACATGGATGAAAAACAGGCCGTCACCCAGGTCTTTAACCTGGTAGCAAAACTTTATGATAACGCCTCTTTACGCTTTTTCCCCGCTTGTGCAGAGAAGATGGTTGGCTATGCAAAAATAAAACCGGGGCAAAAAGTGCTGGATATTGCCACCGGCACCGGCATGGTGGCCATGGCTGCAGCACAGGCAGTTGGCCACGAAGGGCATGTTGATGCAGTCGACTTATCAGAGAACATGCTTGCACAGGCAGAAGAAAATTCAAAACGTGCCGGCCTCTCCAATGTCGACTTTCATGTTATGGATGGAGAACAACCTGAATTTGAAAGCGATGTCTTTGATGTCATCACCTGCTCATACGGATTATTTTTTATGCCAGACATGCCAACGGCTTTA
>JAOUOK010000470.1 GCA_029880425.1 Gammaproteobacteria bacterium | reverse complement strand
CTCATGTTTGATACGGCCGACAATATCCAGCATTAAACCTTCACGTAATGAGCCATCAGAAACGGTCATCTGTTGGATTTTCAAGGCTTTGAATGCTGCTTTTAAAACGATAAGGCCACCGATAAATACAGGGCGCCGATCATTACTTAAGCCATCAAACTTTATTTTATCAATCGATTTGAATTCCTGGATTTTACCCAGCAATTGTTTTAGTCCTTTATAGGTAATAGTGCCATCGGTGAAACCTGAAGCCAGGAGCACTTTTGATATAGCGCGGATGCTACCTGATGTACCGACACACTGTTCCCAGCCAATAGTGAGATAATCTTGTTGAACAGGATAAATGTTGTAACGTGCAAATTTGTCTGCTTCTTTTATTCTCGCCTGGCTGATTAAGCCATCCGAAAAAAACATCTTGGTAATACTGACACATCCCATATCGAGGCTTTCTAATTGAATAGGGTTACGGTTCTCACCAATAATGAGTTCTGTGCTTCCGCCACCAATATCGATAACCAGTCTCTTATCACCTAGTTCAGCCAAACCATAGATGGCGCCTTGATATACGAGTCGTGCTTCTTCAATGCCAGAGATGATATCAATATTATGATTTAAGATTTTTTTTGCGCGCTTGGTGAATTTTTTTGCATTCTTTGCGAGACGCAGTGTATTTGTTCCAGTTATGCGTATATCTTTTTTATCTATATTTTGTAAACGTTGAGAGAACCTGCTTAAACATTCCAATGCACGTTGCTGGGTCTCTTCATCGAGTTGTTGTTTATAATTGAGCCCGGCGCCAAGACGAACCATCTCCTTGATTCTGTCGATGATTTTTAGTGAACCGTTTCCTTCAAGACTGGCGATGAGCATATGAAAGCTGTTTGAACCCAGGTCAACAGCAGCGACCATTTTAGAATGATGTTGATTATTATTTAGATCATCTTCCACAATTAAGCTCTTTAGATAATATTGGTAGTTTATCTTTTGATATATTTAATATAGCAGCTAGTAACACATATAAGCATAATTGCAAATTTTATAATACCCGTTAAAGTTTATAATTGTTTAAATATATTTTTTACTACAATGTTTCTGCTGGCATATTATTTAAGTTGAAAGTCAGCTATGTTTGCGATTTCAAACGGCCGAGGCATCACTTTATTCTTTATAACAAAAAGAAGAGGTGTTGGAAATGGCTTACCGGACTCGAACCATGTATTCAGAAGAACAACTAAGTAATATCTGTAATCACTGGCAAAGAGGTAAAAATTAAGCGCAATTGGTCGTGTGTCTTAAAGATCATTCTCTTCGATTTACATCTTATTTGTACCGATCGGGGGTGTATTCACCCTAATTCATGGAATGGTCACGATTAACATCCCCTGCGTGACAAGAAATCAGATTGTTGAATTTTTATATTGTTAACATCACTGAATAAACACCGGATTCAAATGAGCATCTGCCCCCTCCGCGTCGTAGTAGTATGAATTTTTAAGGTCAGTACCTGATACTAGTTACAAGGGTTCATGAACAGATCAGTTAATTTGACTACCCCCCCTTTTTTTTAGGTATGAGTTCAATTCGTCATTAATATGATATTTGCATTTGGTATTCTTAACGTTATTGATAAGCACCAATCGAAATTCATAATTAATTTAATCTAAAAATATAATTTTACACCGTAATAAAACTTAACTATTTTACGAAAAATCCCCATGGGATTTGTACAAATAATTAAGACCGAGGTGAGATATGCCAAAAGATGAAATAATTGATGATGACTTTGAAATTGATGATGAATATGATTATGAAGAGCCATTATCATTATTTGCACGTAAAGAACGTGTAAATAAAAAAATGATGTATAAGAAAAAGCTTGAGGAGTTTCTTGAAGAAAGAGCCCTTGAAAAAGAGCTGTCATCCTGGTGAACTTGTTAAGTTTAACAATAAGTTTACAAATGTATAAAAGCTTTTTAGCGATTAAAAAATGGTTAGCATCAAGATTAAGCGTTTTTATAATCTAAATATTGAATTAAAAAGGCCGGGATAAAGAAAATATCACCGGCCTAATGAATTTATGGGCGAATATATGAATAACCTTTTTCCTGTAACGTCATTATACGTACCATTCCATCAGTAACAAC
>JAOUOK010000469.1 GCA_029880425.1 Gammaproteobacteria bacterium | reverse complement strand
CTATTAAACGTAGTAGAGTGTCACCCGCAGAGTGTCCAAAGCGGTCATTAACAGCCTTAAAATTATCAATATCAATGTAGGCGATGGTAAAAGGCTTTTCATATCTGCGAGATCTGTTCATTTCACTATTGGCTAACTCCATAAAGTATCTCGCGTTTGCTATACCTGTTAAAGAATCTCGCCTTGCTGAATCTTTTTCCTTTTCTAATACATATTTCAATTTTGACAAAATAAAAGTAACAGTAAAAAAGAAACCCAATCTCACAATCGAGTTCCAATAAGGAATAACAAAATGTGAATAAGTATGCCCTGTTCTCAAATCAGCTATAAGCCATGTTGTCGCACTGGCAATAGATATTGAAAATCCAGGCCATTTACCTGCACCCCAAGTAACCAGAAAAATTGGAATTAAATAAAATATGGAAAGAGAAATCTCTTCACCTGTTAGATAGTCAATAAATCCCACGACTCCAATAACTAGAAATCCTACTATTATCAAAAAAGATTTAGATTGTTTATTGAGATATTCTATTACGTTTATCATAAACCTTTTCCATTATGTAAATTAGCTATAATCAGTAATCAGGCAGAGTTCTTCTATTCCTTCATTACCTGTGCTGTTTGCAAACAGAAAAATTTTTACTGATGTCTAATCAACATCTAATTCAATCTCTTTCTTCTTGCACCTATTCTTTCTAACTCTCTGCCATAAAAATGAAATCTGTCCTCTATTCCAGTTACTTAGTGCAACTAATAGCTTTTCCAGGAAACGTAAAACCCCGGTAGCTACTCTCACATAAATATTTCTACAGCTCTCTTAGCGCGTTTCGCCAGTCCTTGATTTTTTTAACGTCTTCGAGAGTAAACACGGGATAATTGCGGTAATCTCTCTTGGGTGTAACCCAGTTCTTTCTAATCCAGTTATGGAGGGTCTGCCTGGTAACGCCCAATTCTTTTGCTGTTTCACTTACGTTGTATTTTTTCATATCAGTTGCATTTTACACTTATTTACACTTTTTGTCAACCAAATTCGATTACTTTTTAGGAGAGCATTTAGATTGAACTTGTAGGGAAATTCCGAAGGCAGTTGAAATCCTGCGCGATAGGTAGGTTACCTGGAGAGAATTAGGTTATTGAATCGAATGCTTTTTTTAATTGGTATTCTACAGTTGCGGCAATCTTTTTCAATTCTTCGTTCTTAATCATTTCCATCGCTACTATTGGTCTTATAATTGATACGGTCGTGTTGTCTCCGTCTTCGTAAACAATAACGTTACAAGGAAGCATTAACCCGATATTTTCTTCGGCGAGAATGGCTTTGTGGGCGTTTAATGGATTGCAAGCTCCCAATATTACGTACCTTTTGAAATCTATACCCAGTTTCTCCTTGAATTTTTCTTTTACATCAATTTTAGTAAGAATTCCGAATCCCTGTTTCTTCAGTTCCTGGGTAACAATCTCAATTGTTTTTTCAAAAGGAATAATCAATTCTTTTGTGAATCCGTAATTAATCACACCGCACCTCCCTTTTCTGTAATGGTGTCTTTTACTTCCTCTACATATTCATCATTACAAACTAACTCAATTGTTACAATTTTTCTATGGATGCTCCCGACTCTGGCCAGTATCTCTAACCTTTGATGACCAGTTTCATCGCCGAGGGCGGGGGCACCCATAATTGCTATCGGGGAAGCCTGTAATTCTTTTAATGCATTTATTATATTACTGGACGTAAAATCTTTTACGTAGGCTTTTATTAATTCCATTAGTTATAACTTCTGATTTTTCTGTATATTTGGGTGGCTCATTTGGCAAGTTTTGCCTTGACTTTTTTCACCAGAGAGGGGCTCTTCTTTTTCATAGGCCTTCCACAGCACAATAGTATTGAGTCGGATATACCGTAATCAGATATGATTACTTCTCTGCCACACAAAACACAAAGCAATTTTGTCCCTTTTTTGATTTTTCTCTTGGCCATAAAGCACCTCCTTTCTTATTTACCCAGTGCCAGCTCCAGGTCCATCGCATGCTCCTGTTCCACTGCAAGAATATTCCTGAGATGCTGCGCCAGATAGTACAGATTGAGCTCTTCAGCCTGGCTTATTCTAAGAACGTATCTTTTTATAGCGTCATTCTCCCCATCCA
>JAOUOK010000468.1 GCA_029880425.1 Gammaproteobacteria bacterium | reverse complement strand
CCCGGCGTGACAGGCCGGTATTCTAACCAGCTGAACTACCGCTCCGCGATTTGGTGGGTGGTACAGGGATCGAACCTGTGACCCTCGCCTTGTAAGGGCGATGCTCTACCAGCTGAGCTAACCACCCCCTGCTTCGAACGCGCGCTAGTTTAGTGCATCTTTAAAAGCTTTACCAGCTTTAAATCCAGGATTTTTTGATGCTTTTATTTGAATTTCTTCACCGGTACGTGGATTACGACCAGTACGTGCTGCACGGTCACGTACAGAGAAAGTTCCGAAGCCTGCAATCGCTACTTGATCACCCTTAGCAAGCGTGTCAATGATGCTGCTAACCATCGTATCTACAGCACGTGCTGCTGCAGCTTTTGAGATGTCTGCACTTTCTGCAACTGCTTCTACTAATTCAGATTTATTCACTTAATTTCCCCCTATGAAATTAAAAAAATACCGCCCAAAAATGTATGGGCGGTTAGATATATTTATTAACTTATTAATTTATACCAACGCTCAGTAGAGCGGGTCAAGCAATCAATGCACAGTTTACTTGTATACCCGCATAAAACCAGTCATTTTTAATGAGTTTGTATATTTGTACTGTCTGTTTTTTTAGATTTGCTCACTTTTCCACCAGTTTTAGCACCCTCTAAGGGTTTTGGTGGATGAGCTAATGCAGTATCTAATACTTCATCAATCCATCTTACTGGTTTGATATCGAGATTATCTTTTACGTTACCAGGTATCTCAGCCAGATCTTTACGGTTTTCTTCTGGAATTAAAACTGTTTTAATTCCAGCACGGTGGGCAGCAAGTAGTTTTTCCTTCAGACCACCGATGGGTAATACTTCACCACGCAAGGTAATCTCACCTGTCATCGCAACATCTTTACGCACTGGTATGTCTGTTAATGAAGAGACTAATGCAGTACACATACCAACACCGGCACTTGGACCATCTTTTGGAATTGCACCTTCTGGGACATGAACATGAATATCTTTTTTCTCAAAGACTTCATCCTCAACACCCAGAACCGCTGCACGGTTTCTTACAACAGTCATTGCAGCCTGGATTGATTCTTTCATAACATCACCGAGCTGCCCCGTTACACTGGTTTTACCTTTACCAGGTAAGACAGCCGTTTCAATGGTTAATAATTCACCGCCGACTTCAGTCCAGGCAAGTCCGTTAACCTGACCAACCTGATCATTTTCATCAATGACACCGTAACGGAAGCGCTCAACACCGAGGTATTTCTCCAGGTTATCTGCATTAATCTCTACGTAGCTAACGTCCTTATCAAGTAAAATTTCTTTTACAACCTTACGACAGAGTTTTGCAATCTCACGCTCTAAATTACGTACGCCTGCTTCACGCGTGTAGTTACGAATAATTCCACGTACAGCCTCTTCTGAAATTTTAATTTCATCTTCATTCAGACCATTATTCTTGATTTGTTTTTTCACTAAATAACGCATTGCTATATTCAGTTTTTCATCTTCGGTGTAACCTGATAAACGAATCACTTCCATACGGTCTAATAAAGGCCCCGGAATATTCATGGTATTAGAGGTTGCAACAAACATAACTTCAGACAAATCATAATCAACTTCCATATAGTGATCATTGAATGTGTGGTTCTGTTCAGGATCTAATACTTCCAGTAATGCCGATGCCGGGTCACCGCGAAAATCCATGGCCATTTTGTCAATTTCATCGAGCAAGAATAAGGGGTTACGTGTTTCAACCTTGGACAGGTTTTGAATAATCTTACCCGGCATTGAGCCGATGTAAGTCCGACGATGACCACGAATCTCAGCCTCATCACGAACGCCACCTAAGGCCATGCGCATAAATTTACGGTTCGTTGCACGAGCGATAGATTTGCCCACAGAGGTCTTACCAACACCTGGAGGACCAACTAAACAAAGAATTGGGCCTTTCATTTTCTTCATACGTTGCTGTACAGCAAGGTATTCCAGAATGCGTTCTTTAACCTTCTCAAGGCCATAATGATCGGCTTCAAGCACTTCCTCGGCTTTAGATAAGTCATGTCGAATCTTGCTGCGTTTTTTCCATGGAACACCAACCATCCAGTCAAGATAGTTACGTACAACCGTGGCTTCAGCAGACATCGGTGACATCATCTTTAATTTACCGAGT
>JAOUOK010000467.1 GCA_029880425.1 Gammaproteobacteria bacterium | reverse complement strand
CCGATTATCAGTTTGTCTTTTGGTGAAATACCTGATTTTTTCAATGCCAGTCGGGCGCCAACAGCCATGCTGTCACTTTGTGCATATATTGCATCGAATTTTATGCCATCCAACAGCGCTTTTTCTGTCACATGAACCGCATCACCACGAAGATAGTTTCCATCTTTAATTGCAGCAATTTTTATAGCCGGATATTTTTTTATTCTATCTAAAAAACCCTGCGTTCTTGCAATTGCTGTGGTCGCGGTTGGAACTCCCCTGATAATTAACACAGAACCTTTACCGGATAATTTTTTTGCCAGATAATCTGCTGCATTACTTGCTATCATATAATCATCAGGCGCAACCAGGCTGGTATAATCATTTGATGCAATTGACCTTGTGACCAAAACAACGGGGATGCCTTGTTTATATATGCGTGCAATTGCCGGAGTGCTCATCACACCATTGCGTGGACTTGTTATCAGTACATCAACATTTTGATGAGCTAAATCTTCAATATCCTGTATTTGCTTTGCACTGTTTCCGCCTGCATCTGTCAGGATAAATTTAATATTGGCATGTTTTTTAAATTCTGCAGCTAATGCATTCGCCTGTGCTCTGCGCCAGTCATTTGACATGGTATCCTGGGCAAAGCCAACCTTGTAAATCCGTTTACTCTGATCAGTATCAGCGTGAACGGATGTACAAGAAGCAGTTAAAAAAAGAAATATTATAAAATTTAATGTGGCGTAGAAGCGGGACTTAAAAAATTGAGGATTCATTAGACACTCCAATGCTTATATTATTATTTACTATATAATATTTTTGCGTACATACTAATAACTTAGCACATATTGAACAACAGGCTAAAATTTATTTTACAACTTTTAGCTGTGGTTTTTTCGGTTTTTCAGTTGGGGTATTATTTTGAGGTGGTGTAGGTGGATTATCATTATTTGTTTCATCAAACATCATGCCCTGTCCATTTTCACGTGCATAAATGGCTAATACAGCAACCGTGGGTACACTGACTTCCATGGCTTTACCACTGAAACGGGCATTAAACATGATGTAGTCATTGCCCAGTTGAAGCTCGCTGACAGCTGACGGGTTAATATTTAAAACAATTTTTCCATCTTCGACATAGTCACGAGGAATCATGGCGTAGTCATTTTTTGCATTAACTAAAAGGTAGGGTGTAAGACCATTATCGATGATCCAGTCATACATCGCCCTGATTAAATAGGGCTGACTGGAAGTCATCGGTGTAATGGGGGTTTCGTTATCCAAACTACTAATCAACCAGGCTTAATAGTTTAAATAGCTAACATTTCTTTTTCAGCTTCGGTCAGACTTTCTTTAAACGCAGCCCGATCAAATACTGACGCAGCATAGGTAACTAACGCTTTTGCTGAACTCGGCAACTCTACGCCGTAGTGCTGCAAACGCCATAAGAGTGGAGCAATAGCGCAATCCATAACCGTAAATTCATCACTCATAAAATAAGGTTTTTGTTCAAATATCGGTGCAACCGTTAATAAGCTATCGCGTAACGATTTACGTGAAGTTTCCACATCAATACCATTAGCAATATTATTTGATAACGTGTACCAGTCACGTTCGATGCGTTTTAACATTAAACGATTGCGGGCACGTGATACCGGGTCAACAGGCATTAAAGGTGGATGTGGAAAACGTTCATCCAGGTATTCCATAATGACCTGGTGACCATACAAAACCAAATCACGGTCGACTAAAGTTGGTACTTCATTATAAGGATTTAAATCTTTCAGATCTTCTGGCGTGTCATTTAGATCAACATCAAACGACTCATAGTTAATCCCTTTCTCTGCCAGGACAATGCGCACCATATGGCAATAAGGATCTGTATCACTGGAATAAAGCGTCATTGCTAAACGTTTGTTAGCCATTTGTGCCATGTTATTACCTCAAAAAATTACTTTTTTTAAAAACAAAGATGGGGGGAATAATCCCCCCGACTTTAAAAACAGATTTTATTAATTGATCACTGCCTCGATATTAAATCAGCCAGTGAAAATATTAATTAATGAATATCTTTCCAGAACTCTTTCTTCATTGGGTAAGCAACCAAGAAAAGCAGTACCAGGAATAATAATACATATACACCAAGTTCATAACGTACTAACTTAGCGGGTTCACCCATGTAA
>JAOUOK010000466.1 GCA_029880425.1 Gammaproteobacteria bacterium | reverse complement strand
ACCGATCGTGGCACAAGTTGCAAAAGAGATGGGAATATTAACGGTAGCCGTTGTTACCCGACCATTTTCATTTGAAGGTAAAAAACGCATGGATATCGCTGCGGATGGTATAGATGAATTAAAGAGTTTTGTTGATTCTTTAATTACTATCCCGAATGAAAAATTATTGAGTGTTTTAGGCAAAAATGTGAGTTTGCTCGACGCTTTCAAGGCCGGTAACGATGTATTATTAGGTGCCGTACAAGGGATAGCAGAGTTAATTACACGACCTGGTTTAATCAATGTCGATTTTGCAGATGTCAGAACGGTTATGTCTGAGATGGGTATGGCAATGATGGGCTCAGGTAAATCGGAAGGTGAAAACCGCGCACGTGAAGCTGCTGAAGCTGCGATTGCAAGTCCATTACTTGAAGATGTGAATCTTTCAGGTGCAAGGGGCATTTTAGTTAATGTGACGGCCGGTATGGACATGTCAATTGGTGAGTTTGAAGAAGTTGGTAACACAGTTAAGGAATTTGCCTCGGATAATGCGACAGTTGTTGTCGGTACGGTAATTGATCCTGAAATGTCGGGTGAACTTCGTGTAACCGTTGTTGCCACAGGTTTGGGTCGTGAAAATGAAAGTTTTAGTGAAAAGCCAGTGAAACTTGTAGTTGATAAAACACCCAATGGTGAGGTTGATTATGCCAAGTTAGATCAACCTGCGGTTATCAGAAACAAGGTAGCGGGTGATCGATTTGCTGAAACTGAAAGCGGCATGGATTACCTCGATATTCCTGCATTTTTACGTCGACAGGCAGATTAGTATTAAACAGTGAAAGCATTTATGCCCCAAAAGTGTGCAAACTACCCCCTTCAGTGCGCATAATTTTGGAGTATAGAGTGGTAAAGCTATTTAAGTTATTTGCTGAAATGACGCTATATTTGTCAGAAATGCGAAAAAATGCGGTATATGCACTAGAAAGGGTCAGTAAAACCGTTATAATGCGAGGTTTTCCTGATGCTTAAAATTTAGCCAATATGTAATAAATTTTAGGTCTGAATATTGCATATTGTTTGAATAAATTATTTTGTATTAAGAAGGTACTCAAAAAGTGATTAGACAGCGCACGCTAAAAAATGTAATTCGAGCAACTGGTGTAGGTTTACATACTGGCGAAAAAGTATATCTGACGCTTCGACCCGCTGCGCCTGACTCAGGCATTATTTTTAGACGCGTAGATTTAGATGAGCCTGTTGAAATACCCGCGACTCCTGAGAATGTTGGTGATACCACCCTGTCAACGACACTCATTAAAGATGGCGTTCGTATTTCAACTGTTGAACATCTTTTATCGGCGATGGCAGGTTTGGGAATTGACAATGCATATGTCGACTTAAACGCTGCTGAAGTACCGATTATGGATGGTAGTGCAGGTCCTTTTGTCTTTTTAATTCAGTCTGCGGGTATTGAAGAGCAAAATGCACCTAAACGTTTTATTCGAATCAAGAAGAAAGTGAGAGTCGAAGATGGCGACAAATGGGTTGATTTCGAACCATTTGATGGCTTTAAGGTGGCATTTACCATCGACTTTGATCATCCTGCTTTTAAAGAAGGCTCACAAATTGCTGAAGTTGATTTTTCAACCACTTCTTTTGTTAGAGAAGTCAGCCGTGCGCGTACTTTCGGTTTTATGAACCAAATTGAACAACTTCGTGCCAATAACCTGGCACTTGGTGGTAGCCTGGACAACGCAGTTGTTGTTGATGATTACCGTGTTTTAAATGAAGATGGCCTGCGTTATGTTGATGAGTTTGTTAAGCACAAGATTCTTGACTCAATTGGCGATTTATACCTGTTGGGTCACAGCCTGATTGGTGCTTTTTGTGGTCACAAATCAGGTCATGCACTTAATAATGAATTATTACGCGCATTATTAGCCCAGGAAGATGCCTGGGAAGAAGTGACTTTTGAAGATGAATCAACTGCTCCTATATCTTTTGCCCAGCCTATTCATGCTGGCTAGCCACGAAAACGAGACTTTAAAAGACTCTAAATTGACTTAAAGCCCATATTGTTTATATGGGCTTATTGTTTTTGTTTATGGCGATTAGCCAAACGGCGTAATGATCGCTTTAATTTTTCATTATCGAGCCCATTTGCCATATTTTCTAAACAGTTTTTCGCTTCTTTA
>JAOUOK010000465.1 GCA_029880425.1 Gammaproteobacteria bacterium | reverse complement strand
TATAGAAGATAAAATATTGAACGTCAAGGAAACAAAAAACATTTAACAAATGTACATAATTTATAAAATTATGTATGAGAATCACAGAGAGCATAATTTAATGAGTAATCGAAGCTGGGATACTGAAAAATTAGTTTCAATTATACGCCGGGTAGCAAAAGATGAGTTATTACCTCGTTTTACAAAGGTAAAACATAGTAAAAAACTTGATGGTTCAATACTAACTGAAGCTGATCTTGCGGTACAAACGGCAATTGAAAAAAAGTTAAAGCAGCTTGATGCATCAATTTTATTTCTTAGTGAAGAAATGACGCTTGAGGAACAGGAAAATATTTTACAACAGCCCGATAAAGCTGCCTGGATCCTGGATCCACTTGATGGAACAACCAATTTTGCTGCCGGTATACCTTATTATGCCGTTTCACTTGCCTTGATAGAGCAGGGACAACCCGCGCTGGGTATCGTTTATGATCCTGAACGTGATGAATGTTTTGTAGCAGAAAAAGATAAGGGTGCAACATTAAACGGTAATCCGGTTATGAAAAGTGATGAGACGGTTTTACTCAAAAATGCCGTTGCTTGTGTTGATTTGAAACGCTTACCAGAAGAGTTAGCGATAAAAATTGTGACTCAACATCCTTTTCGTTCGCAACGTAGTTATGGCGGCGTTGCATTAGACTGGTGCTGGATGGCCATGGGTCGATTTGATGTGTATTTACACGGCAAACAAAATATCTGGGACTATGCGGCAGGCCAGTTAATTTATTCTGAGTCAGGCGGCTTATCCTGTACATTATCAGGTGAGCCGGTTTTCATACAAAACCTTCAGGCCAGGAGTGGTGTCGCAGCTGCAAGCCAGGATTTATTTACTGAGTGGACAAACTGGCTTGGGATCAAGAATGCTGACCGAGTAAGTTAGCCGTTTATTTTTAATCCTTGCCAGTTATTTTCATGTAAAATAGCGCAATTTTAGTATTACCGAGTTATTAAGCACATGCCGTCATTCCTAGAAGAAATCAACCGCCGCCGTACCTTTGCGATCATCTCGCATCCAGATGCGGGTAAAACCACCTTGACTGAAAAATTACTGTTGTACGGACGTGCTATTCAGTCTGCAGGTACAGTAAAAGGCAAAAAAGCGGATCGTCATGCGACATCAGACTGGATGGAGCTGGAAAAACAACGGGGTATTTCCGTTACCTCGGCCGTGATGCAGTTTCCTTATAAGGAATGCATCATTAACCTGCTTGATACCCCGGGCCATGAAGATTTCTCTGAAGATACTTATCGCACACTTACCGCGGTAGATTCAGCCTTAATGGTGATTGATTGTGCTAAAGGCGTTGAAGATCGCACGATTAAACTGATGGATGTCTGTCGCCTGCGCGATACCCCGATCCTGACATTTATCAACAAGCTTGATCGTGAAGGTCGGGAACCGATTGAGTTACTCGATGAAGTTGAAGATATTCTTAAAATTCAGTGCGCCCCGATTACCTGGCCAATTGGTATGGGCAAAGGATTGAAAGGTGTCTTTCACTTATATAATGATTCTGTTCATCTTTTCAGTGCGACTCATGGTGGCAAGATCCAGCAAGGCGAAATTATCCAGGGCCTGGATAATCCTCAACTCGATGAAGTACTGGGTGAATCGATTGCCCAGGATTTAAGAGATGAAATTGAACTGGTTAAAGGTGCCAGTCATGAATTTGACAAAGAGGCTTTCCTTGAAGGCAAGCTTACCCCTGTATTTTTTGGTTCTGCAATCAATAACTTTGGGATTGAAGAGTTACTCGATTATTTTGTTTTAGCCGCACCGGGTCCCCAGGCGCGTTTAACCCATGAACGTGAAGTAAAACCTGATGAAGATAAATTCAGCGGTTTTATATTCAAGATCCAGGCGAATATGGATCCATCTCATCGTGACCGGGTTGCATTTTTACGTGTTTGTTCCGGAACATACAACCAGGGTATGAAAATGAAACATGTGCGTATTGGTAAAGATGTCAAAGTGGCCAATGCCATTACCTTTATGGCAAGTGACAGGGAACATGTTGAACAAGCCTACCCGGGTGACATCATTGGATTACATAACCACGGCACTATTCAGATTGGTGATACCTTTACCCAGGGTGAATCGCTTAAGTTCAGTGGTATTCCAAACTTTGCGCCTGAATTATTC
>JAOUOK010000464.1 GCA_029880425.1 Gammaproteobacteria bacterium | reverse complement strand
TGAGAAGGCACTGATTTGATCTAATCCTGTGAGCATCAGCAATAAAAGAATGATTGAGAATGCAGCTACGTAGGCAGAGAAAAATCCCCAAACTGCCTGGATAATGCGATCTTCTAAAGGTTTACCCCCAATCTTGATAACAAATACTGCGTTTGGATGAATCAGGCGTTTAATTTCACGCATGCCTTGTTTGAGAAGAAGTAAAAATCGAATCATTTTCATACCACCACCGGTTGAACCGGCACAGGCACCGATAAAGCTGGTAAAGAGTAATAGCACGGGAAGAAATCCTGGCCAGTTGTGGTATTCGTAAGTGGTAAAGCCGGTAGTTGTTCCTATAGATACAGCCTGGAACATGCCATGTAGTAAGGCCCTTTCGGGAGCTAGGAAGTAATCCATGTAATATAAATATACTGATGAGATAAGTGTAGTAATCATCAGTAAGGTTATATAAATTTTAAATTCTGAATCCTGTAAATATGCTACAAGTGATCGACTACGCCAGGATAAAAAGTGTAATGAAAAATTTACCCCGGAAATAAGCATAAAAATAATTGCAACAAGTTCAACCATGGGGGTGCCATTAAAATAACCCATACTGGCATCGTGTGTAGAAAAACCACCGATGGCAACGGTTGAAAAACTGTGTCCAATTGCATCGAAAACATTCATACCTGCAGCCCAGTAAGCAAATGCACAGGCCACGGTTAAGGTGAGATAAATATACCAGAGTGCTTTAGCTGTTTCGGTAATACGGGGAGTGAGCTTGGTATCTTTCATTGGCCCCGGTGTTTCTGCTTTATATAACTGCATACCACCGATGCCTAAAAGCGGCATAATGGCTACAGCCAATACAATAATGCCCATGCCACCTAGCCATTGTAGTTGTTGCCGGTAATAAAGGATTGATTCGGGTAAATTATCCAGCCCAACAATAACCGTGGCGCCTGTTGTGGTTAAACCAGAGAGTGATTCGAAAAATGCATCGGTGAATGATATATCGAGCTCGGTAGATAAAAGAAAAGGTATTGCACCGAATGAACCCAGCACGGTCCAGAATAAAACAACGATTAAAAAACCATCTCGGAGACGTAATTCGTTTTTATAATTTTTTACGGGTAGCCAGGCTACGATGCCTGTAATTAAAGTAACAGCAAAGGCATTAAAAAAAGGTTCAAAGCCACCATCAAGATAAATAATGGATACGATCATGGGAGGTACCATGGTTGAACTAAAAACCATGAGTAGAATTCCAAGAATGCGTTGTATGACAAAAAATTGCATATTATATAAAAGTTATTCCAACCTGGAACAGCTTTTCGACATCTGAAATATATTTTTTATTAATAAGGAAAAGAATGACATGGTCTTCAGGTTCAATAACGGTGTCATGATGGGCAATAATGACATCGTTACCACGAACAATCGCACCAATGGTTGTGCCATGCGGTAATTTAAGTTCACAGATCTGACGACCTACAACTTTTGAGGTTGTGCTATCGCCGTGAGCAATGGCTTCAATCGCTTCTGCAGCACCACGGCGTAAAGAATGTACTTTAACAACATCGCCACGTCGTACATGAGCCAGCAAACTACTGATGGTGGACTGTTGTGGAGAAATAGCAATATCAATATCACTACCCTGTATCAGATCAACATAAGCTGTACGATTAATTAAAGCCATAACTTTACGTGCGCCGAGTCTTTTAGCAAGCATAGCGGATAAAATATTAGCTTCTTCGTCATTGGTGACGGAACAAAAAATATCTATATTATCGATATTTTCTTCAATTAAGAGGTTTCCATCAGAAGCGTCACCATTTAAAACAATGGTGTTATTGAGTTCCTTAGCAAGTTTGCGAGAACGAGCATGGTTATGATCGATGATTTTAACCTGGTAATCGTTTTCTAATGCTTCAGCCAGGCGTTTGCCGATATTACCGCCACCCACGATCATGATGCGTTTATATGGTTTATCAAGTCGACGTAATTCACTGATCATGGCGCGAATAGACTGAGGTGTAGCAACGAAAAAGACTTCGTCATCCGCTTCAATAACGGTGTTGCCTTGAGGAATAATGGCACGATTACGACGATAAATGGCAGCCACACGTATTTCAACGGTTGGCATGTGTTCTTTTATGGTTTGTAACTCATGCCCGACCAGTGGTCCACCATAATAAGCA
>JAOUOK010000463.1 GCA_029880425.1 Gammaproteobacteria bacterium | reverse complement strand
TAAGCTTTACTGGCGTGGACCAGTAATGTGGTATTTTGATGGCTATAGCTGGGGTGCACCCGATAATGAACGCATCGCCATCAGTGATTTTCGTTTTACCGGCCTCGGTGATAAAACTGATTACACTATTACCCTGCAACCACATAATAGTCATTGGATGTTTGCATTAGATCTTCCAGCAAACTTGCCTGAACGCACCCGGCTTTCGGGTAATATGCAACTGCTATCCATATCACCTGTACAAAAATTAAAACGTTATCAATTAAGCTCTTATACGCGCTATGTTTTACCAACTTATTCCTCTATTACCATCGATCGTTACTTGCAGTTACCTGAAAGTGATCCAAATTCACGTGATGCGAATTTATATAAAAGTCGCCAGTTAATGAAAGAGCTTAAAGACATTAACCCGGAAACTACTGTTAATAACGTATTAAAATACTTTGCAACGCAAAATTTTTATTACAGTCGCACACCACCACTGTTATTTGATAATCCTGTAGATGAATTCTTATTTGAGTCTAGGCGAGGTTATTGTGAACATTACGCCTCAAGCTTTACCATTTTAATGCGATTAGCCGGTATTCCTGCACGCGTAGTAACCGGTTACCAGGGTGGCGAAATTAACCCTATTGATAATTACATGACCCTGCGTCAATCTGATGCCCATGCCTGGTCTGAAGTTTACCTTGGTAAACAAGGTTGGGTTCGGGTTGATCCCACAGCTGCCATTCCCCCTGGAAATATTGAAAACAGTGCAGATGCCCTGCGTCTTAACTCGACCCTGAAAAAACCTGATTCTTTATTTAAGTCATCCTGGTTTAATCAACAAATGAAAAAAATGCACTATGCCTGGGATGCAATGAATAACCGCTGGAATCAGTGGGTACTTGGTTATAACAATAAAAAACAAAAAGCTTTTTTTGAAGCCATCGGAATTAAGGAAATTAGCTGGCAGGGTTTATCACAGTTACTTTTTAGCATTCTTGCTGTACTCACGGGCCTGCTGGCTTTTATTGTTTTTTCTAACCAGCGTCAAAAACAAAACGAGATACAAAAATATTATAATAAATTTTTAAATAAGCTAAGAAAATTTGACTTAGTGAAAGCGCCTGCTGAAGGTGCTGCTCATTTTTGTCAGCGCGCGATTTTACAACAGCCTGGTAAAAGAAGCGCAATTCAAAATATTACACATCTTTACCAGGAGTTACGTTATAAAAAAATTAATCAATCTAAGCTTGATCAGCTAAAACAACAAGTAAAAAATTTTTAAGCCGCGATTTTCTCACATGCTTCAATACATTTTTTACAAGAATCAGCGCAATCTTTACAGGCCTGGTGTTTATCTGCATGTTCATCACATGCTTTTTTACAATCCTTACATACTGCTGCACATACCTTTGCAAAACTGGCTAAATGTTTTGATTGATAAGACGCCATTTGCGATAACGCGGTACACATCGCTAACATCTCGGTGACCTTATCAGCACAGTTAGCCACTGAAATATCACCCATTTTAAATAACTCAATACAGTGATCTAAACAGGCTTGTCCATTTTTTACACAATCTAATGCCGTATCAATTACAGCGGAATTTGGATTACTATGATGCATATGTTTATGATCATTTGTTGAAGCTAAAACTGAACTGCTTGAACCTGCTGCTATAGCTGCTGATGCCGCTACTGCCCCTTTTAATAAATCACGACGTGTAAATTCTTTCATTTTATCTCCCATTATTCTTATAAACTATCTCTTTGCTATCGGGTACACTAAACAGAATCTTTAGAAATAAGTTGAAATTATTTACCAATACAGAAACTGGAGAATATCCGGCCGAGCAATTCATCACTGCTAACAAAACCGGTAATTTCACCCAGGGCATGCTGTGCCTGGCGCAGGTCTTCAGCCAGTAACTCTCCAGCTTTAGATTCATTTAATTGTGCTTGTCCATTTAGCACAAATTCCTTAGCTCGCACCAGGGCATCAAGATGACGACGACGCGCAAGGAATACACCTTCTGTTAAGCCGGTATAACCCATGATTTTTTTCAAATGATCACGTAATAACTCAATCCCTTCTCCACTTTTAGCTGAAAGTGCGATTTCTTTATCCTCTTTGATTGCGGCAGGTGTATTGGTCAGATCTATTTTATTCCTGACAATCGTCACCTCTAATGATACAGGTAATTTTT
>JAOUOK010000462.1 GCA_029880425.1 Gammaproteobacteria bacterium | reverse complement strand
TTACCATCGATCGGAGTACCAAGTGCATCAACAACACGACCACGCATTGCTTCACCAGTTGGTACTTCTAAGATACGACCGGTGCATTTAACTTTATCGCCTTCAGAAATCTGCTCGTAATCACCAAGGATTACAGCACCAACTGAGTCTGCTTCTAAGTTAAGCGCCATACCGTATGTGTTACCTGGGAACTCAATCATTTCACCAGACATTACATCGTTTAAGCCGTGTATTTGTACAACACCGTCAGCAACACTAACAACGGTACCTTCATTGCGCGCTTCTGTGCTCGCATCAAAGCCTTCGACCCGTTTCTTAATCAGTTCGCTGATTTCAGATGGATTCAATTGCATAGTTGTAATCCTTAAAATTTAAAATATTTAAAAACTCTTACTTAATTTAACAAATCAAGCTAACTCATTAATGAAGTAGAAAGCTTATCAAGCTGACCACTTACAGAACCGTCAATTACTAAGTCACCTGCGCGAATAATGGCACCACCGACAATTGAATTATCGATTTTAGTTACCAGGTTTACTTCGCGACCTAAACGTTTTTTCAACGCTTCGGTTACTGACGTGATCTGTGAATCACTTAATGGGAATGCGGAAGTTACTTCTGCTTCAACTGTTTTTTCTGCTTCTGAACGATGCCATTCATAGCGTTCGGCAATTTCATTAACAACATTCAAACGACCATTTTCGGCTAAAACTTTCACAAAGTTTTTAGCCGTGTCATCTAAATTATCTCCACACACAGAAAAAATAATGTCGGTAATCTTTTCTCTTTCGATACTCGGATTACTAATCATGTCCAGCAATGTGGCATCAGAAGTTACAGCAGCAACAAGTTGCAACATTTCAGACCAGCTTTTTAAATCGCCTTTTTCCTGGGCGATATCAAAAGCAGCCTGAGCATAAGGGCGAGCAATTGTGCTTTTTTCTGCCATTGTTCAGCGTCCCTTAAAGTTGAGCAACCAGATCTTGAAGAAGATCATCGTTAGCTTTTTCATCGATCTCACGCTTAAGTACTTTACCAGCGCCTGCAACTGCAAGAGTTACAACCTGGCCACGTAACTGTTCACGAGCACGATTTACTTCCTGTTCAATTTCTGCATTTGCAGCGGCAAGAATTCGTTCGCCTTCTACACGTGCATTGTCTTTTGACTCTTCAACAATTTCACTAGCGCGTTTTTCAGCCTGGCTAATGATTTCCTGAGCTTTTTCTTTCGCTTCCTTCAGGGTATCAATAACTTTCTGTTTAGCTAGTTCACCGTCATGCTTGCCTTTTTCAGCAGCAGCGAGTCCATCGGCAATTGTCTTCTTACGTTCTTCTAATGCCGCAACCAAAGGAGGCCAGACAAACTTCATGACAAACATCACGAAGAAAACGAAAGTAATAGATTGACCGATCAGAGTGAGGTTTATATTCATTTATATATCCTTACTTGAGTTAAGATGGATTCTATAAACGTTTTACGCAGCAACCGCGAAAAGAACGTACATTGCAATACCAACAGCAATCATAGGTACCGCATCAACCAGACCCATAACGATGAAGAATTGTGTACGTAACATTGGAATTAATTCAGGTTGACGTGCCGCACCTTCTAAGAAACGACCACCCAAGATACCGATACCTACAGCGGCACCCAGTGCACCTAAACCCATCATTAAAGCGCCAGCGATGTAAAGCAGTGCTTGTTCCATTGTATTCTCCTATTTATATACTTAAAAAATTAAAAAGTTAAAACTGTTTAGTGCTCACTATGTGCCATATCAAGATATACGATAGTCAGCGTCATGAAGATGAATGCCTGTAAGGTAATAATTAAGATATGGAAGATTGCCCAGCCAAGCTGGAGGAAACCACCTAGTGTTGCCATCACTAATCCCGCATTGAACATAATCGCGATTAGAATAAAGATCATTTCACCGGCATACATGTTGCCGAATAAACGTAAAGCTAATGAAATTGGCTTCGCGATAAGCGAAACGAATTCGAGTAAAAAATTAACCGGAATAAATAAAGCCTGAACCACTTTATTATTTGACTGGAAAGGCATTAGTGTCAGCTCACCCATGAAACCACCCACACCCTTCATCTTGAAACTATAGAACAAGACCAGGAAGAATACCGAGAAAGCCATACCAATGGTGGCATTAGGATCTGTTGACGGTACGATCTTCATATAT
>JAOUOK010000461.1 GCA_029880425.1 Gammaproteobacteria bacterium | reverse complement strand
GTAGGGCGCATGCGGGGCAAAGGCGGTACTGATCAGGCTGTTACTACGTAGCTGATCATGGAGTTCAATGCCTTTTGCCAGGTACTCATCAGCATCACTGGCCCAGGCCGAGGGAAAATCAATCAGGATTAGTCCGAGTTTTGCGCGCATGCCTGCCTGCTTAACGGCGCGCATGGTGATTTCTGGAAAGAAATACATGTCATTAAAGCATGTAGTACCACTTTTTATCATTTCAGCACAGGCCAGTAGTGAACCATCTAGCACAAATTCTGCCGAGACATGTTTTTGCTCTGCTGGCCAAATATGGTTATTCAGCCAATCCATCAATGGCAGGTCATCTGCGAGTCCCCGCATTAAAGACATCGGGGAGTGGGTATGTGTATTAATTAACCCTGGTATGAGGAGATGATTATCAAGCTGAATCTCAACATCGGATGAATACTTATCCAGTATTTCCTGTTTGGGTAATAAATCCTTGATTCGGCCATCATGGATTGCAATTGAGTAGTGATGATGGAGTGTGTCGAAGGGCTCGACAGGTGCTATCCATGTCGCATGTATTATCGTGTCTATTTTCATAGCCAAAAAGATACTCGCAAACCATGAATGATAACAAGGATCATTAACAACAAAATTGAGTACCCTTGTACCTTAATCAACGTTATTTTTAGTTTTTCTGGTTAAAAAACCATCAAATATATCGGTCTGTGAGCTTTCAATTCATCATGACTTTAAGATTAAGTCAAAATGGGCAGAAAATAGGCATTTATCACTTTGGAAAATCAAAAACAGGCACTTTTCAGGCTAAACATTTTTATTTAACGCCTCTAAGCGCCGATTTCGCGATATTTTACAAAGATGCAGTACCATAGAACAGTGTGGTACAATTTCGCCTTTAAAATTGCTCTAAATTGGGCAGTTAAATAGCAAATTTATAAAAATCATAACTCGAACATAGACTTTTAAGGGAGCCACTTGTACATGGCTGAGTTCGCAAAAGAAATTCTTCCGATAAATATTGAAGATGAAATGAAGCAGTCTTACCTCGATTACGCCATGAGCGTAATTGTTGGCCGGGCGCTGCCAGATGTTCGAGATGGTTTAAAACCCGTTCACCGTAGAGTGCTGTTTGCCATGCGTGAACTGGGTAATGATTATAACAAGCCTTACAAAAAATCTGCCCGTGTTGTTGGTGACGTCATCGGTAAATATCACCCACACGGTGATACCGCTGTTTATGACACGATTGTTCGTATGGCTCAGCCATTCTCGTTGCGTTACATGCTAGTTGATGGCCAGGGTAACTTTGGTTCAGTTGATGGTGATTCACCGGCAGCGATGCGTTATACGGAAGTACGCATGGCAAAAATTGCTCATGAGTTGCTTGCTGATCTTGATAAAGAAACTGTCGATTTTATTCCAAATTACGATGAGTCTGAACACGAACCCGAAATTCTTCCTTCTCGTGTACCAAATTTATTAGTAAATGGTTCATCTGGTATTGCCGTGGGTATGGCGACTAATATTCCGCCTCATAACCTGACTGAAGTGATTAATGCCTGTCTTGCAGTTATTGAAAATGAAAGTATCAGCATTCAGGAACTCATGGAAATTATGCCTGGGCCAGATTTCCCAACAGCCGGCATCATCAATGGTGCCCGTGGGATTGCTGAAGCGTATGCAGGTGGTAAAGGACGTATCTATGTACGTGCAAAAACACATGTTGAAGAACGTGCAAAAGATAAAGAAAGTATTATTGTTACAGAGTTACCGTACCAGGTTAATAAGGCACGCTTACTAGAAAAAATTGCTGAGCTGGTTAAAGATAAAAAGATTGAAGGCATTACCGGTTTACGTGATGAGTCAGATAAAGATGGTATGCGCATGGTGATTGAACTTCGCCGTGGTGAAGTGGCTGATGTAATGTTAAATAACCTGTATCAACAAACACAAATGCAAAATGTGTTTGGTATAAATATGGTTGCACTGGTTGATAACCAACCACGGTTACTGAATTTAAAACAAATTCTTGATGCATTTATTCGTCATCGTCGCGAGATTGTGACACGTCGTACTGTATTTGAGTTACGTAAAGCACGTGAAAAAGCACATATACGTGAAGGCCTGGCAGTTGCATTAGAAAATATAGATCCCATCATTGCGCTTATTAAAGCAGCAAAGAATCCTGCTGAAGCGAA
>JAOUOK010000460.1 GCA_029880425.1 Gammaproteobacteria bacterium | reverse complement strand
GGTTTTGAAACGAAATCAACCGCTCCAATTTCCAGGGCTTCAAAAGTTACATCCGCACCTTTTTCTGTCAGGGTTGAAATCATCACAACTGGCATAGGACGTAAACGCATTAAATTAGATAAAAATGTAATACCATCCATTTTAGGCATTTCAACATCCAATGTTAAAACATCGGGATTGAGCTTTTTAATTTTTTCACGTGCATCATAAGGATCCTGGGCAGAACCAACGACATTAATATCAGGATCAGCATTAAATATTTCAGTCAGTAACTGCCTGACTAAAGCAGAATCATCGATAATTAAAACGTTAACCATATATAAATTGTTTCATCCTTATTAAAAAAGATCGATTTCACCAGACACAGGTTCTTTTGCAATAGTTTTACTGTACCTTGTCTCACGTTCGATAATAGTATTATTATGAAGAGAACGTAATTTTTTCACTCTTACTCTTCCTGAAACTGGAAAATATAAAACTTTACGCGGATATATATCACCCAGATCCTTTGCTGCGAGTTTTAACGATTCATCACTTATGTACTTCAGTATGAAATCGATATTTTTCTGACCAATATCCAAAGTAGACATGTTTTTTAATACCCGACCACCACCAAACACTTTTATTTCAAGGTTTTCCCGACGTCCACCATTTTTAAGAATGTCATTAATCATTTGTTCCATTGCAAAATTTCCAAAGCGGGCAGATACACCCGTACCACCAAAAGAATTGGGATCCTCATTTTTATTTAATGGAAGCATAAAATGATTCATTCCACCTATTCCAAAAACAGTGTCACGTACACATGCTGAAACACATGAACCAAGAACAGTGACAATAACTTCATCATGTACGGTCACGTAATATTCACCAGGAAGTATCTTTGCTGCATATTTTTCATTAGTTTTATCCCAGTACCTGTTTATATCACTAAAACCAGGTAGCTCTGGTTGAATTGGGGGTACAAGTAATCGTTCACTATTCATATATCTGAAATCTATTTTATTTTTCTATAGATTGTTTTGCCCAGAAGTTGAAAACGATCACATATTTTATACATCGATTCAGAATGTCCAATAAACAAATGACCATCGCCGTCCAACATATCAGCATATCTGTCAAATAACATTGCCTGTGTTTCTTTATTAAAATAGATCAATACATTCCGGCAGAAAATAATGTCAAAGGGGCCTTTCATTGGCCATTCATGCATTAGATTCAGTTGCTTAAACGTTATCATTTTTCTCAAGTCATCTGACATTTCAACCATAGATGAGTGATCACCACTAGCTTTACTTACCCATTTTCTCATTTGATCTTTTGTCAAACCGTTAACACGATCTTCTGTATAAATCCCGTTAAGTGCTTTACGCACCATATTTGAGTCAAGATCAGTAGCAAGTATTTTCGCATCCCATCCACGGTTATCTGGAATTAGTTCTTTTAAAGTCATAGCAATGGTGTAGGGTTCCTCACCAGATGAGCAACCAGCTGACCAAATACGTAAACGCTTATTTTTCTTCTTCTTAATTAATTCAGGGAGTAAGTTTGTTTTCATGAATTCAAAATGGTGTTTTTCACGAAAAAAAGCAGTAAGATTAGTTGTTAATGCATTTATAAAATTAATAAGTTCTTTTTCATCATGCTTAAGGCTGGAAAGATAGTCGTCAAAAGTATTCAGTTTCAGCTCTCGCAGGCGGCGCGATAAACGGCCATATACCATATCAACTTTATGATCAGCCAGCACTATCCCTGTTCGCTCATTAATCAAGTCGCGAATAAAATGGAAATCTTTTTCGCTGAAGGTAAATTCCCGCTCATAAACAGATGTTACAGCCATTCTCTTTCCTTACAATCCAGCCAACAAACAATCATTAAACATAAATTTACAGGCGGAAAAATATTGGTTTCTATATAATTAAGTAATTATGCTACATTATCCAGCTGCAATACTTCTTCCATACCAAGTAGTCTTACGGAAGTTATCATCGCTTCAGAAGGTGAACGCCAGGCAATTTCAACATCATTAACTTTTACTTCTTCGATAAAGGCATATAATACTTGCAGCGAAGCTGTATCAATACGTTCAATATTAGAAACATCCATAATTACTTTTTTATGGCTAAACAATTTTTTTAACTGTTCATGTAACCCAGCAACTACAGATATATCCTGTATAGATTTAAATTCAAAAACTTTT
>JAOUOK010000459.1 GCA_029880425.1 Gammaproteobacteria bacterium | reverse complement strand
GAACCTTACAGTTTAATGATGTATATCGATAAGTACCTCGCAGATCATAAAAAACAATGCTACCTGGCAGTGACAGCATCAGATATCAGTCATGATTCCTTAGCAACAGGCAAGAAGGCGTTATATCACTATAATCGTTTTACTAATGTGCCCGAGGAATATATCGAACACTATGTACAGGATGTGGGCAAAGACCACTACCTTGTCAATGAGTCCTTGCGTAAAAGAATCTGTTTTAACCGGCTTAACCTGATCAATATGGATAGTAATTCAGTTGGTAAAATGGATATCATTATTTGTCAGAACGTACTTATTTATTTTAAACGTGAAACACGCATAGCTATCCTTGAACAACTTACTGAACATCTTGAGCCTGGTGGCTTCCTGATTTTAGGTGCAGGTGAAATAACCAACTGGAAACATCCTGATTTAACTTCAGTTAAATATAATGGTGTATTAGCATTTCAACGTGCTCATTCTCAGTCTGATGAAAATCAGAATCAGGGGTATGACGCATGAGTATGGTTGATTCAAATACCCTGAAGTGGGTAAAGTCAGAAATTGATGAAACGCTAAAGCATGCGCAGACATCATTAGAAGCATACGTTGAAGATACGGCCGATGAATCTCAGATTCGTTTTTGTATTAATTATTTGCACCAGGTACATGGAACCCTGCAAATGGTTGAGCTGCACGGAGCTGCTTTAGCCATAGAGGAAATGGAAAAGCTGGCCAAGGCGATTCACGATGATAATGTAAACAATAAAGAAGATGCCTATGAAACATTAATGAGTGGCATTTTACAGGTGCCTGATTATCTTGAGCACTTGTTAGCAGGTAATCCTGATATGCCTGTTGTCCTGTTGCCGCTGCTTAATAATTTACGTGCAGCAAGAAATGAAGCGTTATTAAGTGAAGGTGCTTTATTTACACCTGACTTAAGTGTAGCTGCACCGGCAATAGAATTTTCTGTTGATCATGGTGAAGAAAGCCTGTCTGCCCTTGCTCGAAAAATACGTCATAATTTTCACCTTGGTTTACTCTCCTGGTTTAAAAACACTGATCCCAAGGCTGGACTACAAAAAATATCTGATGTTATTTCCAGCTTAACCCAGGCCGCTGACTCAGATGAAGCAAGACGTGTTTTCTGGATCGCAAATGCTTTAGTTGAAAGCTTAATCGATGATGGTGTAGAAACCAGCGTTGCAGTAAAAATGTTAATGGGGCATGTCGATCGTCAGATTAAAAAGATTATCGACATAGGTGAGTTAGCACTTGATGAAGAGCCACCTGAAGAACTGGAAAAAAACCTGCTTTATTATGTAGCGACATCAAGTACAGAGGGTGAGAAGACACAGGAGATTAAAGACGCTTTCCATCTCAGAGAGATAATGCCGGATAACCAGGCACTTGAACAGGCGCGTGCTGATTTAACTGCACCAAATGCAGCATTAATGGAAACTGTTTCTGCTGTAATTATTGAAGATATTAACAAGGTTAAAGACAGTCTCGATGTCTATGTTCGCGCAGATGATAAAGATAGTTCAGTTCTTAATACCGTGCATGACTCTCTTAAGCAAATGGCAGATACCCTGGCAATGCTTAACCTCGGTGTACAGCGTGAGGCAGTACTTAAACAGGCTGGTCTGATTGATGATATTGTCAATGGCAATATGACTGCAGATGATTCTGTGTTAATGGATATTGCTGCAGCTATGATTGCGGTTGAAAATTCACTTAGTGAAGTATCTACAGCGAAAGCCGCATCAACTATTAAAGTTGATGAAGGTGTTGATGCTGGTGACACAGCGCTCGCACAAATGCAGGGTGCTGAGCAACAAAAACTCATGCAGACTGTACTGGATGAAGCAAAAGTTAACCTGTCGAAAGTTAAAGATGGTTTAACTACATTCAGTCAAAATAATGATGAACGTGATCAATTAAAATCAATTCCTGCTTTGCTCGAGCAAATTCAGGGTAGCTTGATGATTTTATCCCTTGATGATGCATCAAACTTACTGGCATTGACTAATAACTATATTCGTCAGAAGCTGATTAAAGAAACCATTCCTCCTTCACTTGATGATATGAATAACCTGGCTGATGCAATTAGTAGCCTGGAATATTACATGGAATCGTTGATGGGTGCCTGGGGACAACCTGAAGCAATTCTTGATGTTGCAGAACAAAGCTTGCAGGCA
>JAOUOK010000458.1 GCA_029880425.1 Gammaproteobacteria bacterium | reverse complement strand
CATGATGATCATGCCCAGTAAAAATAAGCCCAGACCACCCAATGCTTGTATTACACTCATATCTACAAGTTTCCTAGCCGATATAGCTGTATCACGATATCAAAGATATATTAATAATTTTAGTTTAAAATTCAGGAAACTTGATATAAAGATGTAACTTATTTTATCCTCTAATTAGAATAAACTTAAAAAAATAAATAACTAAATTAATATCCGCTATTTTAAGTTATATTTTACTATGACGTGTTTATAGAGTTTTAATGCTGAATTTAAATTGAGCCATAAGATACTGGCAGTAATAATTAACAAAAGTGCAGCCGGACGTAAGAAATAATCCGGCCAGAAAACAGCAAGAACAACCAGCACTAACATCAGGCTATGGCTCCAAAAATGCCAGCGAGCCTTATTATCTGGTATCACTTGCTTCATATTAGGTATTCTGATTTTTGTCCTGTCTTTACCTTGGGCAGCAGTATTTAAATGTAGCCAGATCAAAAAAGGAAAAATCTTGTACAACATACCACTCACGGCTGTCATAGCAAAACCGATGATCATCAATACAACCATAAAGAACTCAAGCCTCTGGTGTAGTTCAAATAAAGAAAGTACCCAGGCGAGAATAGCTGCGAATAAACTTATCATTGATAGCAACCAAAAATATTGAGTCACATCAGCAACCTTCCTGCGACGAAGCAACAAAAGTTGTAATGTCTTAATAAGAAAAACCAGCAATCCTGTTACCAGTAATAAAGTAATTATATTTTTCCCACTTTCTGTATCCTGGTAACTTACATTAAAAAAACTAAAACCAAGCAAAATAATAAACATCACTGTAACCAGCCAGCGCATTATTAGCTTTGGATAGTCTGCTGTTATTTGAAACATAGGAATGACCTGGTAGGCCACGCCCATAATTAACAAACTAACCCAGCCTACCAGGCCCCATGTCATATGCAGGTTAGTCATCCCTTCTATACGGGTAAATTCTGCACCGGTATAACCCAGCACTAAGTAAATCCCTAATATCATGGTAATGGCAAAAGCAAGTAAGGCTACACGGGTTGAGTAGACAGTTGCAAAACCCGAACGTGCTTTTCGTAAACTAAATAATAAAACCAATACAAATACTGTAATAGAGAGGCCGAGCAATATACCAGCCAGCGTAAATAATAAGGGCAGGAATAACAGCCAGCCTGCTGTTAAAGACAGGGTACCGCTAACAAGTAACACGTGTGTCACCGCGCTAAACAAAACCGGTTGTGCAATTTGAGCACCCATTAATACCGGTGTCAGTTGTTGCAATGCGCCCATCATGATCATTGCAAGAAAGCCCAGGGTAAGAAAATGCGTTGCAGCCAGTAATGCCGGGTGCCAGCGGCTGGAAAAGGCATCAGCACCATAAAAAAGTAAAACTAATCCACATGCAATAACAAATAATGGGGCGGTTAAAAAAAATCTTAACGGCACTGAAAGTGGCGGAGACTGGGTAAGTGAAAGTGTAGCGTGATTCATAATGTTAGCTACTTAAGCTTGAATCAATAACTGCAAGCTTTGCCAATTCTATTTTATCTTTAATTAATGACTGAGCTTTAGCATCATTTTTTCGCCAGATAAATATTTCAAATTTAACATCATGACCTGTGCAGGTAAGAAATGAAAATCCTGACTGGATTAAACTATCATATAAAGGAACAGGTTCCCTGCGGTGTCGAAACCGTATGTAATCACCTGGGCCAAGATCCTCAACCATGTCCAGTGTAAGCATTAATGGCTCTGGCGGTTCCATTTCAGTTGCATCAATGCTGAACTCTTTCGCCATTTACCTGGCCGCCTGGTTTTCCGCGATAGCCTGCATCCGGGAAATAATTTCACCACTCTGCGGAGCCAGTACCTGGTCTGACATCGGGTATAACATCATTTCTTCTTTGGCATTATGTTGCTGCATAAACATCATCAGAGTATCAGCTTCAGCGAGGAAGCCATCTTTATCTTCCAGGTCCAGTGCTTTTTGAATATTCTCCATCAGGGCAAGCATTTGCTCATGCTCCATACGCATCACCTGTGTTGGTCCCATATCTGAACCCTGAACGCGCTCAAAATCAGGGAAAAGCACCGTTTCTTCCTGTTCAAAGTGCTGAATCATGGATTGATAAAACTTGTCATAGTGCCGACGCGCCTGTTCCCAGTCACTATCAATTACCG
>JAOUOK010000045.1 GCA_029880425.1 Gammaproteobacteria bacterium | reverse complement strand
ATAACTCAAAAGACCAAAGATCGGCACAATGAGCTTCAACGGAAAAAAAAAGGCCATAAGTGGAATCGCAATAAGCCCCGAGCCAAAGCCCGACAGCCCTTTCACGGTATAGGCAATAATAATCACGATAACAGCAAAGATAATCTGTAACAGCGATAGGTCGATAATTTCTAACACACGATATAACTCTTAGATAAATCACATTTAATTATAAATCTAGTATTGAGTATAACATTAATAATATAGCCACCTGTTAAGTTAAACTTTGCTGAAATTAATATTCCATTTTTCTCTTTTGCTCTCTTATAAAAAGTAAAGCAAGTTTTTTTCTTGTTTCAACAATATATTTTGCAGCAAGTGTCGATAGTTCAACTCAAAATGAACACTATTGGAAACGATAATATGAAAGTGATGCTATCTTATAGAGTATGAATAAAAGTGATCATGACAGTATCGTCATCCGCTTCTATGAAAAGATTTCAGAAATTGCGGTGCGTGATAAACGCATTGTTCTTAGCCACGACCGTGGCCTGCTGATGCGACGTGATATTAGTCACGGCAGGTATGTGCGCAATATCCAGCCACGCAAGCAACTGCAGGAAATTGTTGATTGGTTGGATCTCACAGCTTCAATAAAACCTTTCACAAGATGTACCCGGTGTAACGGCCTGTTGCACGAGGTAAAAAAAATTTAATCGCCGATCAAATTAAAACAGGTACGCGCCAATATTATCAGCAGTTATGGCAGTGTGATGGCTGTAAACTAATTTACTGGAAAGGCAGTCACTATCAAAAGATGAAGAAGATAATTTCATCTCTATGTAGTAATCCAAATTTCAAATCAGAATAAATTTTTATCACTACTCGTTTTATTAAATTACGTTAACGCAAATATAACACTACCAATCACAAGGTCTTTAACTCGATTTAATTGGTTGAAACTTGTTCAACACTAATTAAAATAAAAATTTTTATATATTTTCTAAAGATCACACACTTTTTGCCGAAATATACCTTTCAGCCGCTAACAGGAGACCCGGATGGAATTCAAAGATTACCTCAAAATACTCGCAATGAAAGATGGTTCAGATTTATATCTTTCAGCAGGCGCTAAACCTTCAGCTAAATTTCAAGGCACGCTTAGAGCTATTGATAATATGACGCTAACAAATACCGCGATTAAAGATATTGCTTACAGTGTCATGAATGAAGATCAAATCACTGAATTCGAACACAAGCCTGAAATGAATCTCGCTATCTCAGAACAAGGCGTTGGCCGTTTTCGTATCAATATATTTAAACAGCGTAACGCCCTGTCCATGGTTGTGCGAAATATTGTTACCGAAATTCCCAGTTTTGAATCACTAAAACTGCCTCCAATTCTGCAAAAACTGGTGATGGCAAAAAATGGCTTAATCCTTTTTGTTGGCGGTACCGGCTCTGGTAAATCAACCTCGCTGGCTTCACTCATTGATTACCGTAATACAAATAGTGGCGGACATATTATTACCATAGAAGACCCAATCGAATTTGTTCATACACATAAGAAGTCCATCATTAATCAACGTGAAGTCGGTGTAGATACAGACAGCTATGAAGATGCGCTAAAGAACACGCTGCGCCAGGCACCCGATGTTATCCTGATTGGTGAAATTCGTGATGCCGAAACAATGGAACATGCGTTAGCCTTTGCCGAAACGGGTCACCTCGCAATTTCCACCTTGCATGCAAACAATGCGAACCAGGCCATCGACCGAATTATTAACTTCTTCCCTGAAGAGCGCCGCAACCAGCTACTCAATGACTTATCACTTAACCTGCGCGGCTTCATTTCTCAACGTCTTATACCAACAGTGGACAAAAAACGCTGTGCCGCAGTCGAAGTGTTACTGGGTACCCCCATTGTCCGTGATGTAATTAAACGCGGTGGCATCAGTGAACTGAAAGAAATCATGGAAAAATCGGTCAACCTTGGCATGCAAACATTCGACCATGCCCTGCTTGCTCTTTATAAGAAAGGAATGATTTCTGAGGAAGAAGCAATACGTAATGCAGACTCGGCCAATAATATCCGTCTAAAAATTAGTTTAGGCTCAGGCAGTACCGGCGAACGAAATAGTCTTAGCTTAATTAATGAGGAACCCGCCGAAGAAGATAACCCGCTTGGTAGTAAAGCTAATTTTAGTTAAAAATAATGAGTGAACAGAAAAAATAAACAAAAATGGGCTCAGAGAAACGATTGTGCTCTGACCCCATTTTTCTGTTTAACCTGTTTAAATCAGGTTTCGATACCTTTTGATTCTAAAAACGTATCAGGGATATCCGCTTTTTTTCTGCCTGCAATAGCAAAATAATAAAGAGGCTCACCATCAATTGACAACCTGTGTCGATAGCGTTCAATATAATAAACATCAAGATATTTTGAGAAGGTTAGCTCTCTTATCATTTTAGAAAAACCAGACTCATCCGTCGTATCAAAGAAACTGTCTTTAATATTAAACGCGACCCAACCTTCACTCTTAATTATATTAAATGCTTCAACGAAGGCTTTCACCGGGATGTCGCCAAAGCCAAGTGCCGCAACCGTAACCATGCAGTCACATTGCCATGAAATAATATCTTCTTTTTTATCCGCATCCAGCGAAGTGAAATCTTCAACATAGTAGGCATCATAAACACCCGGTCTATCCCGAATAGTCGCCTCGTACGCTTCATCAATAATATCGACACCGACTAAACGTGAGACACCCTTTTTTTTGAGTTCCTCGCCCATCATGCCGTTGCCGGCACCCAAATCTAATACCCGAAGTTCAGATAAATTATCATCAGATTGTTTTACTGCGGCCTCAAGTATAGAAGTTACTTTAACCGGGGAAGAACATTTAAGACGGTCGTAAAATAATTGTTCATACAACCCTGGGATTTGATAAATTTCATCATAGTCATGAAACCTGATTTTTCTTTGTTTACTTGATTCCTGTAAATAAAAATAGGATTCGTCTTGTTGTAAACTTGTTGATTCTGCTTTTGGGAACTGTATACGATGTCGTTTCTGCATTATTTCCTCAGTATGGTTGAAAGATAAACACTACGAAGTGATACCTCAGGGTAACATTTTCAGGGCGTGACATGGGGAAATAGCCGGTAATCAGAAAAAAAAGTGCCTTTTTTTGCTGAAAAAAGGCAAAAAATTTATATAAAGCAATTAATTGAAAAATAACTTTTTATTAAAAAATATTTTTTCATCTCTATCCAGCAAACAAAATTTCAAATCAGAATGAATTTATATTTTTACTTATAATACTTAAAGGGCTCTGCTCCCTTTTATTATTCTTGTTATATGCTTAAGTTCACAGTCATGTTACAAGCACACCACTTTGTTTAATACCATCAAAAATAAACTGAACAGCCAAAGCAGACAGCAAAACACCCATAATTCGACTGATAACATGCATACCAGTGATGCCGAGAAGGTGGTGAATTTTACTTGCAAGCAATAATGAGATGCCAGTGAGTAGCAAAACAGCAAGGAGCGAGGCAACAACAATGGCTTGCAGTGTTAAATCATCTTCTGCATTTGCCATCAATAGAATAGCCGCACCCATAGCACCCGGCCCCGCGATCAATGGTGTGGCTATCGGGAAAATAGAAATATCCTGTTTCGATACCGCTTCATGTTCTTCTTCATCTGTCGTTGAAGTGCCGCCGGATGAGCGCGCAAACACCATATCAATACCAATAAGTAATAGTAAGATCCCGCCAGACGTTCTTAATGCAGCAAGTGATATACCAAGACTCGCCAGCAGAAGCTCACCAAACAGGGCAAAAGCAACCAGGATTAAGGTCGCAATCAACGTCGCGCGGATGGCCATCGAACGTTTGTACTCTTGCGTCCCCTTCACCGTTAGCGTAGCAAATACCGCAGCCACATCGATTGGACCAATCGTCGCAAAGAATGTTGCCAGGGCTAAGCTCGCAGTTTCAATCATCCAACGATCACTAAAATGTTATCCATCAAACACTGCATCGGTGGAAACTCATTGTTAAGCAACATTTTCCGGGACAACATTTTTTTCTGAATTGAAGTACGCATGCGGGTAGTCCGGGTCACGCTTTTGAAACGAAAGAATAGAAGAGTTCTTAATCATGCCCGCATCAATATTGATCGCCTGTCGAATCGTCTCATTTTTATACCAGCTATCACGCCCTGCCAGCACAGTTGGTAAATAAACAATAAGCGCAGCAGAAATTGATCGCGTTGCACTTTCCCAGAGGTAACTCGGGGTATGATCCACCGCGTAGTAATCAATGCTTTCAAACTTGAACATCGGTTTTTTAAATGTTGTTGGCTTGGCAAAAAAGAATCCCATTCCCTCGTCACAACTCACATCAATAATCATGCTATTAGGTTTGAGGCATGCGCTTTCTGCTTCGGTAACAAAATCGGTAGGATGTTCTGTATTTTGAAAGGTTCCGTTTACAATGATATCTGCTTCACTGATCAGCTCAGACAGCGGCCTCACGCTTCCATCATGTTCCACCACCATCATGCGTGCCTCGCCATCGTGACCGGTGCGGATCCTGACATAGTTACAATCGAGTACTTCTTCACGCACCTGGTCTTGAGGGCGTTGAATACAGATAGTGATATCTCTAAAACCATGTGCCTTAAGTGCGTATATCGCACCACGGCTAACGGCGCCAAAACCAAAAATCACGGTTTTGCGTTGATTACCGTAATGCCCATCGATACCTTTGAGTTGCAAAGAATGTATTACCGCACAATAGCCCGCCATTTCGTTATTCTTATAGAATGTATGCCGACCCATGTGTCCATCAGGTGACCAGATAAACATATCTTCAAAAGCAATGAGTGTCTGTCTACGATCGAGTGCAGCCTGGGTAATATCCCGTTGCTGTACACAATGCACATAACCCCACAGTGTTCCGCCTTCGCGAAGTTCCTGTAAATCGGCTAATACGGGTTTAGCAATAATAACCGTACCAATGTCAGCCAGTAATTCATGACGTGTGGCAATGCCACCTGCGAGTGCAGCAATTTCCGAATCGGAAATACCAAAGGGAGTGCCATATCCTTCTTCAAAGATTAGCTGACGGCGAATCTCTTCAGGAATGCGTGGCAAATGTCCTGGATGAATGGGATAGCGTCGTTCATCTTCTTTTTTTGAAGTCCCAATGACCCCTATTTTTGATGTATTCATGTCGTGTTTCCTTGTTATTAAATAAAAACAGGTGTGACTTCATGAATGAATAATCAGTTTCGCCAATAGGCCTGTTTGTTGATGCTTTGCCCTGTCCCAAGTGTTCCAGGGTTTTACAAATCGAAGTGCTGTAGAAGTGACGAGTAAATGGGAGCGGTTCCCACTATGATCGGTTGTAAAATAGAATTTACTGCGAAGTGATGTCTCAGGGTAACATTTTCAGGGCGTGACATGGGGAAATGCCTGTTAATAAGTGAATAAAGTACCTGTTTTTACTGAAAAAAGGCTAAATCGGTAAATATAACGCGGTTATTTGAAAAATAAATTTTTATTAATCATCAAAGTTAATCAGGGGCTACCCCTGTTATTAAATTCTGTTGAATTAAATGACGCCCTCCCCTTTAACCGGTTATTAAAAATCAACTATTTTTGTGAGCTGTCTTCGTATAGAATCCGCCATTCAATTTTAACTATCCCTTATTATCCCTTTCCAGGATGACACAACACCAATGACTGATAAAACGATAGTAACCCATAACGGTAATTTTCATGCAGATGATGTTTTCAGTATCGCTGCACTTAAAAGCATATTCCCGACTTCTAAACTCATCCGTACACGTGATTCAGAGATTATTACCAGTGCAGATATCGTGGTTGATGTTGGGGGTGAACATGACCCGGAAACAGACCGGTTTGATCATCATCAACGTGGCGGTGCAGGTGAGCGCGAAAATGGGATTCCCTATTCTTCATTTGGTTTAATTTGGCAGAAATACGGCCTGGAAATATGCCAGGGAAACCCGGATGTCGCCAAGGCGGTTGATAGAAGCCTGGTATCAAAAATTGATGCCATTGATTGTGGTCATGTTGATAGTATTTATGATGGGATTAGCCTGAGCCAAACAATTGGCATGTTTAACCCGACCTGGCAAGAAGACGGTGACTTCGATGCCTGCTTTGATGAAGCAGTTGATTTTGCCTCGCGCGTTTTAACACGGTTCATTGCCACGGCTAAGGGTGGCATCAGTGCAAAAGCACTGGTAGCGAAAGCAATTGAAGATGCAGAAGATCCAAGAGTGGTAGTATTAGAAAAATATACCCCGTGGAAAAGAACGGTTCACGCCCTCTCTGAAGAAGCGTTATACGTGGTTTACCCCTCCCAGACTGGCCAATGGCGAATTCAAACTGTCCCTGTTGAGCTTGGTTCATTCGAAGACAGGAAACCACTTCCTAAACAATGGGCAGGTTTATCAGATAATGATCTTCAAAAAGTTACAGATATTCATGACGCCATGTTTTGCCATAATGGCTGTTTTATTGCCGGTGCAGAATCATTTGAAAGCACCATGAAAATGGCAGACATCGCAGTTAACGCATAACAACAGGATAAAATGATGGCCGAAGCTGAATTAGTACACTGCCCAGTATGTGGTGTTAAAACCATCCCCGATCATGAAGAGTTAGAGTATGAAGATAAACTTTGTGACGAGTGTTATGCAAAAGCGAATAGTGAAAGTAAAAGTGAATAATTGTATTTAAAGAAGACCTGGCCCTTTAATTATTACTTGATTGGGTACTACCCCATATGATTTTTGTAATGCCTTTAATGCTAACCTGAGGAATATCTTTTTTAAAATCAAACAAAAGAATTCTATATAATGAGTCGTTATATAAAACAATAAAAATTATAATATATTAAAATTAAGGTTCTAAATGTCACCTCAATTCAAAATAAATCCAGTTACACTGATATTTGATGATCCTAAATTAGAGACAGAGTACACAAATCAAAACTATAAGTCGTTCTTGCTCCAGGCTCGCATTGCCTTTCTGATTGGGGCCACTCTTTACCCAATATTTGGGATATTAGATAGCTGGTTTGTACCAGAAGAAAATTTGCTCACAGTTTGGACCTGGCGCCTCTCCTTCCTTGGACTTGGTGTAGCAATATTTCTTCTTAACTATACCAAGGTGTTCAAGCACTTTTATTTCCTGGCAATGGCAATTATCGGTTTTATTGCTGCCACTGGGTTAATAGTAATATACACATACCTTCCAGCTGAAACGTTGGCATATTATTACCCGGCCTTGATACTGGTTGTCTTCTGGACATATAACTTTACCGGTACTCGCTTTATCTATGCACTCATAATAGATATTGCAGTATTAGTTTCATATAACCTGCTTGCATACAAGATGGAACATCCGTTATCAATAATACTCGCACATGACATTTTTTTATTTAGCGCTAACATTGTTGCAGGAAGTGTTGGTTATTTGACCGAGTATAACCGCCGAAAACTTTTTTTCACTAATCAACTTCTTCAGGAAGAAAGAAACAGCCATCAAGATGCGCGAAATGATGCTGAATCATCTAATCATGCAAAGTCGATGTTTCTTGCCAATATGAGTCATGAGATCCGTACACCAATGAATGGTGTGCTGGGAATGATCCAGGTATTACGTGGCACGACCCTCAAAGAAGATCAAAAACACTATTTAGAAATTCTTGATAGCTCCAGCAATCACCTGTTGTTACTCATTGATGACTTACTTGATTTATCTAAAATTGAATCAGGAGAACTGGTACTGGATATAGATTCTTTTAAAACCTTTTCCTGGATAACAGACATACAAAACCTGGTTGAACCGAATTTTGAAAATAAAAAAACTATTTTTACTACCGAGCTAAGTAAGAATCTACCTGGATATTTAGAAGGTGATGCTGCACGACTTCTCCAGGTAGTGGTGAACCTGCTTAATAACGCTGAAAAATTCACACCCAATGGCGAAGTTAAATTAGAAATTGGTGGTGAATTAATTAACGAAAACCAGTTTAAATTACAGGTAACTGTTAAAGATACAGGTATCGGTATAGCAGATGATAAATTAGAGCATGTTTTTGAAGCTTTTCATCAACTAGAAACAGACCGCTCTATAAATAAAGGTGTAGGCCTGGGGCTCGCCATATGTAAACGTCTATCCGACATTATGAGCGGAAATCTGCAGGTTACTTCCCAGTTAGGTAAAGGTAGTTGTTTTACTTTTACGACAATACTATCCGTACCCAAAGAAAACATTAACCTGGAAAATACCGAACAACAATTTAACATTGATCATGCGCTTTCTATATTGCTGGTTGACGATAACATGATTAACCGTTTTGCCGCTCGCACATTACTCGAACAGGCAGGTCATAATATAGTAGAGGCTGAAAATGGAAAAATTGCCGTTGAAAAAACAAAATTACAATCTTTCGACGTGATATTAATGGACATATACATGCCTGATATGGATGGTGTTTCAGCTACCAGGGCAATTCGTGAAGGAAGTACAAAAGCAAAACATATCCCGATTATAGGATTAACGGCAAGTGTAATGAAATATGAAAAAGATTTGTATCTTAGCGCTGGAATGAATGCCGTAGTAGAGAAACCCATCGTCATTAATAAACTGTTTAAAATTATTAAAAGTTTTTTGTGAAATAATTTTACTCATTTATAAAAGGCTTCAACAGTTCATTTTATCTTAAGCAGGAGCGGTTGTCCTCGGCGGTCCAACGCTTTAAGTGAAGGAATTTTTACCC
>JAOUOK010000457.1 GCA_029880425.1 Gammaproteobacteria bacterium | reverse complement strand
CATGAGCACGACGTTCGTCTTCTTTATCTATCTCTGAAATACCACGCCGTTCATCTGCCCAGCGTCTTGCTGCATTAAGTCGTTCATTAAAACCGGGATCAGACCTGTTTTCAAAAAAAATCTCAGGCAAAAGTTCCTTTACCTCACGAAGAGGAAACCATTCCTCCTTGTCATGACTGACTTCATCTTCCAGTTTATGCCGGCCCAGTAAAATCTCCTGCGTGATCTGTCCACCAGGAAATGGACCTTTTGTCTCTCCCCCTGATTTTGAACGGATATACCACGCCTTGGTCATATTCATGCCATTACTGCCCTATTTTTCCTTCGGATATACAGGAATTTGTGATTTGTCCGCTATTATATAAGGAGTATGCACAAAAGCACATAATCACAACATAATATTACCGGTACAAAGCCTGAATCTTATACCCGCGTTATGGAAATAAAACCACCAGTAAATGATCTTTATACCGCAATTGCGCGGAATGTCTCTGCAACCAGTGAGAATAACCTGTCTACGACAACAGCCACTGAGTGGAAGGTCAGCCAGCTCATCCAGGCCGTCATTACCCGCATTACAGATAAACAATTATTCCTGGATATTCAGGGAATTAAAGCCAATACTGCCAAACCCGCCAACCTTGATATTCAGACAGGCGATATACTCAAGCTTCAAATTGAACAACTCCGACCCATGCCACAGTTTCGCATCGTCGGATTACAAAAAGTTGCTGATAACACTTTAATTGCCCAGGCTTTAAAAACAGTATTGGCACAAAACACATCAACTGCCCCGGTTTTAAAAGATATCAGTTATATTGCCAACAGGCCGTCACTCCGTCCTTCACCACTGGCGGCCAAGGTGAATGCTGCGGTACGTGAAATTTACCAACATCTGCCCTCACCTTTTAACTTAAAAACAGCCACTCAACTAAAAACACATTTACAAAATAGTGGTAGCTTTCTTGAAGGGAATATAAAAAAACAGGTTTTTTCTTCAACGCCATCTACTCCCGGTACGGTAATAAATAAAACACCACGAATTACGCCTCAAATAAGTGCAAATGTTAAATCAACACTTGACCTGGACCTGGGTGCCCAGTTACATCGACTGGCAAACCTTATTAGAGCTCAACTAAGTGAACCTCAAACATTATCACCATTAACAAGCAGTAAAACACCGGTTCAACCTGGCATAGCGACTGCTGATAATAAAACAGTTGCACAACAAGCTACTCCTCGTCCGCAGGTTGAGCAGTCCAGTTTGCAAAATATCACTCAACGTGAGGAAGCCATGCAAACATTTTTACGCCAGGTTGAATCCAGCTTGAGTCATATGCAGCAAACCCAATTACAAAGCCTGAATGAATCTCAAGCGGGTCGTCCACAGTGGTTAATGGAACTACCGATAAAAGATGGACAGGATATCGATTTATTTGAACTGCGGATTAGCGAAGAAGAAAGCTCACAATCTGAAGGCGAAGTAAAGAAAAGCTGGAACGTAATATTGCAATTTGATTTAACAGGGCTGGGAAAAGTCAAAGCCCAGATCAAAATGCAAGATGACTTTATCTCCGCTCAGTTCATTAGTGAAAAACCCGAAACCTTATCATTATTCAAAGACAATTTTGATTTTCTAAAAAACCGTTTAAGTTATAACGGCTTAAATGTCGGCAACATTGATTGCGTTCATGCAAACTTATCGAATAACACGTTAACTGAAACATCAAAAAAACTGGATGAACGCACATGAGTGAACAAACAGAAACTTCTCTCGCTGTTGCCTTAAAGTATGATGGTGAAAATGCACCCCGGGTAACTGCGAAGGGTTCCGAAGCACTTGCTGAACAAATCATTGCCATCGCAAAAGAACATAATGTGCCCTTAACGGAAAATAAAGAACTGGTAACCTTGTTATCAACCCTGGAACTGGGTGAAGAAATTCCTGAAATGCTCTACCTTGCGGTTGCCGAGATTATTGCTTTTGCCTATATGATGAAAGGAAAAGTACCGCAAGGGTTTGAAGCACAATAATGTACTAAATACTTCTTATCTCTGAGTTTTTAAAGGAAATAAAAAAGGGCCATAGGCCCTTTTCTTAATTTTGGCGGAGAAGGAGGGATTCGAACCCTCGATAGGGATAAACCTATACACACTTTCCAGGCGTGCTCCTTCAGCCGCTCGGACACTTCTCCAGTAACTCAAAAATTACACTTT
>JAOUOK010000044.1 GCA_029880425.1 Gammaproteobacteria bacterium | reverse complement strand
AAGGCATGATTACCACCGAGCCCATGGGTGACAACGGTTTTGGTTATGATCCGGTCTTTTATGTTCCGACTCACAAATGCAGTTCCGCCCAGCTCAGTGCCGGAGAAAAAAATGCCTTAAGTCACCGAGGCCAGGCATTAAGAAAATTGTTAACTGCATTAAAATAATCAAATTTTATTAATCTCCATTTTTTAATATATGAATATTGATCCAGATCAAGGATTGATTATCCATATAACCCGATCATACGCCCTCGTTATGAGTACATACTTACAGCGACAAGTTGTTATTTAGTTTTATATGTTTTTTATACTCACGGATATTCGACATACCTTGAGTACCTTGCAGGAGAGGAGCCCCCTTCCTCTCCTCTTTTTTTGTGCACGCCCCCCGACACAAAATTAAAAATAATCATTAAGAATAATTTTAATTACTGATAATAATATTATTATATGTTTCTAAAGGTTTAGATTATGTCTATTAATCGAATAATTATTACAATACTCGCGTTTTGTTTATCTCACTCCATTTTTGCCGCAAATGAAAAGTTGATTTTTGCAGCCGCACCAACGCATTCTGCTGCAGAAACAACAAAGTTATATACTCCCATTATAAATTTTCTTTCAGCAAAAACAGGGAAAAAATTTACACTGGAAATACCCGCTACCTTCATTGAATATTCTAACCGCATGCAGGCGGGTAACTATGACATGGTATTTGATGGGCCACATCTTTCTGGCTGGCGTATGGATCGGCAACAACATACGCCTATCATCAAGTTACCGGGAAAAATAAAAATTGTGATTGCTGTTAATTCAGATTCCCCTCTCTCAAAGATGGATGATATTCAGTACGGTGCAAAGGTATGCTCTTTTACACCACCCAATTTGCTTACTATGGCTATGCTTTCATATTTCACTAACCCCTCGAAACAACCCGATCTGATAAGAGTAAATGAATTAAAAAATCTCATTCAATGCTTAAAATCAGGAAAAGGTGATGCCGCTGTTTTACGTGACAAACTCTGGGTAAAAGCACAAAAATCAGGAGCCGCAAAAGGCCTTAAGATTATTGCCCAACCAGAACGTAGTTATCCTGAACGAACCTTTACCGCGGGTCCAAAAATTGATGCCAATCTTCGTGCGCAAATAACCCAGTTATTATTGAGTAAAGAAGGACAAAAAGCTGCGAGCCTTTTATTGAAAAAGTTTAAAAAGAAACAGCTGGTTCAAGCATCTCCACAAGAATATGTTGGGCTGTCATACTTAATCAGGACGGTATGGGGGTTTGAATAACATTTAATCAACTTATAACATCAACAGTAACCGTTATTACATATTCAGAAGCGAAAGATTAATTTAAGCGTTGTTAAATTAAATTTAATAAGCATTAATCTCTTTGTAAGTTTTATACTGCTTCAATTATTGATCGTTTGTTATAACGTAGCCCAGTTAATAAAGACTTTAAACTGATTTTATGTTAAATTAAAACTTCCTTTGCATAACATAATAATAATTTGCATGGACCCCATTCAAAAAAATAAAACTCAAAAATTCAGTGATAATTTAACTGAATATAGCTGGGATGAAATAAGTAAACATAACAACAATGATGACTGCTGGATTGTCATTGACCAGTTTGTTTACGATGTTACACCCTGGGTAAAACATCATCCCGGTGGCAATGTCCTGACCATCCTCGCTGGTGAAGATGCCACTGCAATGTATTATTCCAATCACTTTAATACATCAGAAAAAATACTCGGTGAATTTCTGATTGGTTCAGTAAAAAAACATGAACCACTGTTTTCCAGTTACGAAGACCAATTTTTCTCTACTTTAAAACAACGGGTCAGTCGTTACTATAAAGACAATAATATTAATTACCGGGAAACAAACAAAACCTACCGACAACTATTAATTACCAGTTTAGTATTTTTTAGTTGCTGGCTAACTATGTATTTTTTTCCTCCCTGGGGTTTACTTGCAGCCATACCCATGGGCCTGGCTACGAGTTCTTTAATCGGCTACTTTGGTCACGAATTTATTCACGGCAATATATTTACCCGCCTGTCACAACGGCGCGGCTACTGGGTTTTAAATAATATACTCTGGGGTATATTTATACCTTTCATGCCTGAAAAATATTTCCAGTATGAACATATCCGCCATCATAATTACCCCATGCACCCCGATCATGATTATGATGTTTTTGCATTAAAAGATTTTGTACGCCTGTCTCCCGCAATTACTAAAAAACGACATCATGATTTTCAGCATATGTACGCCCCTTTTACCTATGGCGTATATATTTTTTTACAGTTACTGGGTGGCTATACCACATCTTTTTTTGAAAAGCGTGAAATTCTGAAAGACAAGGGCAGCTTACGTGATATTATTTTCTCATCACTGGTTGCAGTGTCTTTTCACTTTATTCTTCCGGTTTACCTGGCAAATGCATGGTGGGTTTTACTCGGTGCAGGTCTTTATTTTTTCAGCTGGCAGTCTGCTATTTATATAAGTTCCGGTTTACCTCATATGACAGAACTTAGTAAAAATGAAAATAAAACAAACTCATGGTCTTACCATGTTTGTAACAGCACAAAAAATTTAAAGGCAGGTAACAAGTTCTTCAACTGGTTGACCGGTGGTTTAAACTGTCACCTTAATCATCATTTATTACCTTCAGTTCCGCAGGAGCATTTACACGCGGTAACACCAATCATTGAACAAACCTGCAAAGAATTTGGCTATCCTTATACAAACTACACCAGTTTTAAAAGCTATTATTCAGATCATTTTCAGTTTCTTAAAACACTGGGACCATTAGATAAAGTCAAACAAGCCTGATTTCACAGGACGGTGAGATATATTATGCTGGTATTAGTAAACAAATATAATTATAGAAAGAGCAAATATAATACCGGCTACCAGGTACAAAATATCATTTAACTTTTCTTTTTTTTCTGCTTTTTCAGCAGCATTCTGGAACTCTTCAAACATATGCTTATCCTTGCATTTCCCTGTTAATTACAGAGCTCTTAACTGTAACAAATTATTATTCAGAATTATTTTTATATGTTAATAAAATATTATGGTTAACAAATATATTTATATAATATTTATTACTTTCATAATGCAAACAAGAACACATTTTAATTTTAAATAAAACTAAATTAATTACTTTTTCAATGACCAGTAGCTTTTAAGTGCATGTCTAAATTGTCTATTTGTAGTATTTAATTATATAAATATCTGCTTCTATATCAGCAAACAGCTTCGTTAGTAATGTACTAATAGCCAGGATTAGCTGGACTATAAATTATAAAGCTTGAAAATACTCATCCCCAATAAACACCTGCCAGGTATGTCATACCATAAGAATTATTTTAAAATTTTCACCCTAATTCCCTGTGCTTTGATACACTCTTTATATATAAGGGATAAGAACCACTTTTTAACTTATTATATTCATATAAAAATCAATAACTTATATAGACAGCGCATGTATTTTAAAATTTACTTAATTAGCAGAATGCAGATTAGAAAGTTTCTATGAAAAATAAATCTTTATTAATACTTCCCCTTTTATTTTTAACTTTCTCTACTGAAGCAAATACAGATAGTAAGTTAGAGCACTTCCTTTCCTTGAGCCTTGAGGAATTAGTCGATCTTGAAACAACGATAGCAACTCAATCAAAAAGCACGCTCACTAAAACACCGGCAGTGGTGACTATTATTACCGCTGATGACATTAAAGCTACGGGCGCCACAAACCTGGTTGATGTTCTTGAAGCCGTTCCGGGTATTCATGTACGCGCAAATCATTTTGCCTTTCGTCCCCTGATTCACTTCCGTGGAGCTAGTGCAAACCAGACCCTGTTAATGGTTGATGGCAATCCAATGAAAGACCTGATGTGGGGCTTTGGTATTTTTTGGAAAGGCCTGCCTTCAAGCATCATTGAACGGGTTGAAATTATTCGAGGCCCCGGCTCTGCACTATTTGGTGCAGATGCCTCTGCGGGTGTCATTAATGTTATTACCAAAACTGCCGGAAAAATTGTAAATACCGAAGCCGGTTTACGTGTTGGCAGCTTCAATACAAAATCAGCATGGATACAAAGTGGCGGAGATTATAAAGGGTACCAGGTAAATTTAACTGCTGAAGTATTTAGCAGCGATGGTCATAATCCTTATATTCCCACCGATGCTCAAACTACAACCGATCTGGCAAATGCAACCAATGTTAGCTATGCACCGGCTTCTGCCCGCTATGGCTGGCGCAATGAAGATATACGCTTCTCAATTATCAAAGATAAGTGGCGACTTAATACTTCTTATCTCCGTCACAGTGAATTAGAAATTGGCATGACCGGTGCCGGGGTATTAGATCCTGCTACACGCGGCGAAGACAGCCGTCTTAATATTGATCTTCTTTATAGCAACGCGAATTTTTCAGACAACTGGAAAATGAATATGGCGTTCCGTTACCAGAATCTGGATTACACATCCGGTTCCGGTTTCCAGGAACGTCCTCCTGGTTATGATGATGGCAGCGGTGTGTATACAAACGGTTTAATTAACATAATGAAGTCTGCAGAACGCTGGCTACAATTTGGAGTAAACGGGCATTACTCTGGATTTAACGATCACTTAATTCATCTGGGTACAGGTTATACCACGCAGGATTTATATTCAGTCGAACAATACGTAAATTATGGTACCGGCCCGGATGGAAACCCACTCCCGGTTAATGGGCCTTTGGTAGATCTATCAGGTAGCCCATATGCATTTGCGCCTGAAACAATACGAAAAATATCATACCTGTTTATACAGGATGAGTGGGAAATTAATGACACTCTGCAACTTACAGCCGGGGCACGCTTTGACCATTATTCCGATTTTGGAAATACAGTAAATCCTAGATTGGCACTGGTCTGGAAAAATTCAGATAAACTCATAACAAAACTTATGTACGGTCAGGCCTTCCGCGCACCTTCTTACCAGGAATTATATGCAATAACTTCATTCGCCAAAGGAAATACGAATCTTAAACCTGAACGTTCTGATACATTAGATCTTTCCTTTAATTACAGGGTGTCAAAAGATCTTCTTTTCACAACCAACCTGTTTACCTTTACTCAACGCGATCTCATCCGTGCAGTTGGTACACCAATAACATATCAAAATACCGGTAACCATACGATTAACGGTATTGAGTTTGAAGCCAGCTGGCAAGCAACACAAAATATCAGGTTCTCTGGCAACTTTACACTTCGCAGCCAGGATGATAGTCAATACCGTGCTTTTGATGAACCTGAGCAGGAAGCGTATTTAAGAATGGACTGGGGATTCCGTAATAAATGGAACTGGAATATTCAAGCAAACTGGGTTGGAGAGCGCGAACGTAAAACTACAGATACACGTCCACCTGTAAATGATTATTTATTAACAGATACAACGCTGCGCTATATCGGCTCTAAAAACTGGGAGTTCACTGCATCAATACGCAACCTGTTTAATATTGAGGCAACAGAATATACCGGAGCCTCAATTGAAAATGATCTGCCATTGCCAGAACGTAACTTTTATGCCGAGATGGTCTATAAATTTTAGTAATGAAACATTTTACTCTTTATAACATATAGTTAAATCTACAACATAATGTACTTTTTCAAAGGAATTGAATTGAGAAGATTTAAAATTCAGTTTATTAGTTTTTCTGCTTTTTTCTTTCTGGCTTCGTCTATAAATATAGCCAGTGCTGCAGAAACTTTATCTGAAAATGAGCGCTTGCTCAGGGCAGCATTTATATATAACTTTACCAAGTTTACTTACTGGCCAGACAGCGCTGTAACAAGCAAGGATAGTCCTTTATTTATTTGCAGTATCGGCGAAGATAAGCAGGTAGATTCCCTTAAAAAACTTAATAATAAAAGAATTAAAAATCATACCGTGGTTATACGCTCATTGCAGAATGAAAAGTATACAAATAACTGTCACGTACTTTATATTGCAGCTTCGGCAAATAAACAGGTTAATAATATTACCAACACAATCCGTACCAGGCCAGTCCTGACAGTCAGTAGCATTAGCAATTTTTCCCACTCAGGAGGAATGATCGAATTCTTTCGTGAAAACAAAAAAACACGATTCAAAATAAATTTAACCGCCGTAACTAATGCAGGATTAAAAATCAGCTCCCGTCTGCTTATATTGGCCGTAATAATTAATAACGGGACAGAAAAATGATTTTACAAAACGCGTCTATCAAAAAAAAACTTATTGCCATAATCTTATTTACAGCCGCTACTGTTTTATTATTAAATTTAATACTACTCACAGTAGTTGAAATAAATTCTGCAAAAAATAATGCCAGCACACGACTGCAGACTTTAGCGAAAGTACTTGGTGAAAACAGCAGTGCCGCAATAACTTTCAGAGACTATAATACATCGACGCAAATACTCGAAACACTTTCCTCGCAAAAAGATATTCTCCTGGCTCATATACATTTACCTGGAGGGGAAATTATTTCTGAATACCGCTCACCCAATATTCCTAATACAATAAAAACCTATGACGATAAAGACACATCCGTTATTTTATTCAGTCATGTTGAAGTAAAAGAACCCATCATTGTTGATAATGAAGTAATTGCTACATTACATATCATTGGTGATATTAGCGGCGTACACAAAAGCATATTCCAGAAACTGTATTTTGGCTTAGGCATCTTTGCCATCTCTATGATAATAGCCTTTTTTCTCTCCAACCAGGCACAGCAGGTAATATCTATACCCATTCGCCGCTTACTCAAAACCATAAATACTGTATCAAGTCAAAAGAATTTCAGTCACCGGGTAGAACGCTTTAGTGATGATGAGCTGGGAACACTGGTTGATAATTTTAATAATATGTTAGATCAGCTTCAATCTTATGATGAAAAACTTAAAGATTATCATCAAGAGCTCGAGAAAAAGGTCAACGAAAGAACACGCGAACTGGGTGAAGCAAAAATTCTTGCCGAATCTGCCAGCCAGGCAAAAAGTGATTTTCTCGCTACCATGAGTCATGAAATCAGAACACCAATGAACGGAATCATTGGTATGTTAAACCTGCTCAAACGCACCCCCTTAACCACTGAGCAATCAAATTATCTTGAAACTATTGATATCTCTAGTGAGCAATTATTACTTTTATTAAATGATATTCTTGATATTTCCGAAATAGAATCAGGAAAATTATCACTCGAAGATAGTAAGTTTGAACTATCAAACTTAACTGATGAATGTATACATCTTATAGAAGACAAGGCAAAAGAAAAAATTATTGAGGTCTTTATAGACACAGATACTGATATCCCGGATAAGCTAATTGGTGATGAAATGCGCCTGCGACAAATATTTATTAACCTTTTAGGTAATGCGCTTAAATTTACGCAAAAAGGCAGGATTACACTTAAAATTGAAATTATCGAGAAACAAGAAAAATTCATTACTTTACTTTTTTCTATAATTGATACCGGTATAGGCATCAGCGCAGACAAGCAACACATGTTATTTAAGAAATTCTCACAAGTTGATTCAAGTATTAGCCGGGAGTATGGCGGAAGCGGATTAGGCCTGGCTATTTCAAAAAAACTTGTTGATGCCATGGGTGGAGAAATTAATTTTAAAAATAATCCTGCAGAGGGCTCAACATTTACAGTTTTATTAAAGTTTTTACTTGCAGCAGATAACTCGGAGCATCACAACCTTGATAATAAAACGGAAAACACCATTTCTTCTGGTTTAAATATACTTCTTGCGGAAGATAATAAAATTAATAGTTTCGCGGCTAAAACACTTCTTGAACAGGACGGCCATCATGTCACCGTGGCATTTGATGGCGAAGAGGCAGTCAACATGGTCAAAGATGCGGATACGTTATTCGATGTTATTTTAATGGATATACAAATGCCAAAAATTGATGGCATTGAAGCATGTCGCCAAATAAGAGCTTTAAAAGATAAAAATAAACAATCTATTCCCATTATCGCCCTGACCGCAAATATTATGCAAAATGAAAAAAACCAATCATTTGAAGCAGGAATGAATGGCTTTGTTATCAAACCTATTACAACAAAAAGATTATATTTTGAGTTAGATTCGGTATTAAATACTCCTTAGTCACTTATAATACTGTCACTTTTTCTTAATTAAATCTCAGACGTTAAAAAAAATGTTTAATTTCACCAGCCTTCCGCCGCTAGCTTTATATATTCATTTTCCCTGGTGTATTCAAAAATGTCCTTATTGTGATTTTAATTCTCATCAACTTAAAGACAGCCTGGATGAAAAAAAATATATCCAGGCATTAATCAGTGATCTTGAACAGGAATTACCTCTTTTCTGGGGCAGGAGTATCAGCAGTATTTTCATGGGTGGTGGTACACCCAGTTTATTCAGCCCGGAAAGCATTGATGAGCTGATATCTGCATTACGTGCCCGCCTCAGCTTTGCTCCCGATATTGAAATCACCATGGAAGCCAATCCCGGAACAGTAGAACTGGGGAAATTTAACGAGTTTAGTTCGGCAGGAATTAACCGTTTATCAATCGGTATTCAAAGTTTTAACGATGACAAGTTAAAAACTCTTGGCCGAATTCATGGTCGCAAGGAAGCTATCCGTGCAGCTGAGTTAGCGCATGATGCAAACTTTAAAAGTTTTAATCTTGATCTTATGTATGGCTTGCCCAATCAATCGCTGTCACAGGCAGTCGATGATATTGAAACAGCAATTGCCCTGGAACCCAAACATATCTCTCACTATCAACTTACCATTGAACCTAATACCTT
>JAOUOK010000043.1 GCA_029880425.1 Gammaproteobacteria bacterium | reverse complement strand
AAAATAATGAATGGATAAACACCCTACCAAGAAAATTTGTTCCCTTTCACTGGCATGCTGATACTTTTTCTATTCCTGAGAAGGCTACCGTTTTAATGCATAGCACGTGCAGAAAGAACCAGGCGTTTGTTATAAATAACAGCCTTGCTGTGCAATTTCATTTAGAAATGACAACTGACATGGTTAAACAATGGGTACAATTATTTGGCAGTGATTTAGAAAAATCACATGGCTGTACTCAAGATAGTAAAGAAATTCTTAATAATTTAGAAAAACGTATAGAGGCATTGCAACAATGTGCGGATATTTTTTTCGGTAAGTGGATAAAAGGTTTAATCAAGTAAACTTACGATTACAGCTTATATAAAAATAAATGTCGGTTTATGCGCAACCCGCATAAACCGGACATATACTTTTTTTAATAAAATTATTAAATAATCACAAAGACAATTTATCTGCTACAAAATCTGCATCCTTGTCACCACGCCCAGATAAGTTGATTAATATTGTTTTATCTTTAGGCATATCTTTTGCGATTTTCATTGCATAAGCTACGGCATGAGCACTTTCCAGTGCAGGGATAATACCTTCTGTACGCGATAACTCCATGAATGCATCCAGGCATTCTTTATCATCAATTGATTCATAACGAACACGCTTTATGTCTTTTAAATAACAATGCTGAGGTCCAACACCGGGATAATCTAAACCTGAAGCAATCGAGTAGACCGGTAATGGATTACCTTCATCATCCTGCAATGTATAACATTCAAATCCATGGATTGCACCTTTTGTACCTAAGGTTAAAGTAGCAGCATGATCTGCCGTATCCAGTCCTTTACCCGCAGGCTCAACACCAACCAGTTCAACGGTTTCATCTTCGATAAACGCGGTAAACAAGCCCATTGCATTAGAACCACCACCAACACAGGCCATAGCAATATCAGGTAATTTTCCTGACATCTCCATAAACTGTTTACGTGCTTCATTACCTACAACACTCTGGAAATCTCTTACCATCTTGGGAAACGGGTGTGGGCCTACAACTGAACCAATTGCATAAAACGAATTAACCGGGTCTTTTAAATATTCTTCAAAAGCACTGTCAACAGCGTCTTTTAATGTTCGCGTTCCCCTGCTTACCGGTACCAGTTTACAACCAAGAATTTTCATTTTGGTTACATTAGGGTGCTCTTTCTCAATATCAATTTCACCCATGTGGATTTCACAATCAATACCTACCAATGCGCAGGCTGTTGCTAACGCAACCCCATGTTGCCCTGCACCTGTTTCAGCTAAAACTTTTGTTTTACCCATGAATTTAGCTAACAGTGCTTCACCCAGGCAATGATTTATTTTATGTGCCCCGGTATGATTTAAATCTTCACGCTTTAAATAAATTTGTGCGCCACCAAGTTTATCGCTTAAACGCTTAGCATGAAAAATAGGACTGGGCCTGCCAACATAATGAATAAACAAATCATTTAATTCATTTTTAAATTCATCCGTATTTCGAATTTCTTCATATGCATCATTAATTTGATCCATTATTGTTTTTAAATCGGGCGGAATAATCTGCCCACCGTATTCACCGAAGTAACCATTGTCATCTGGCATAGGAAGAAATTCTGTACTCATGCGACTCTCCAGTTATATTTAAAATTTATAATAATTAAAGAAAAACAGGTTACATTGAATTCCATTAAATGTCTTACATATGAATGTAAATTTTAGATATTTATTGAGTCGATACGAATAGAGGCTTTCAAGTATAGAGATTAAAAGCCTGAACAGGGAAAATAGACTAAGTCTAATTTAGATTATTATCGAATGAGGTCCTGGCGAACTTTTGGTATTGCGGGTAATTTTACCTACGAGGACAATCTTGTCGCCCTTGTATTAAATATCACTTCTTTCTTTTTCATTCATTATTTTATTAACAGCCTCTTTAGCCTTATCCTGGCTAGAAGTGACTGTAAATAAACTAACAGGGTATTCACTAAAAACTTTCATCGCTGAAATTATCAAGTAAAGCCCCTGAATTATTTTTCAGCTACGATGTAAATCATCCACGACTCCTGGTTTTCAACCTCGGTCGTTTCATAATATTCACCGGTACCTTCTAATTCATCGTCATCTTCATCATCAGATTCGACATACTCTTCCCAGTAAACACGAGACTTGCTGTAGCCGGCTTCTTCGAGCAACTCTAAGATTTCAGGAATCGACCATAAACGCCAGCAATAAGTGAAGGCTTCATCCATGCGGGAGCCATCATCAAATTCAAAATGAATCGCGCATTCCATATGGTTGTTAATCGGGTTGAATGAAACATGCTCCCATATATATGTTGCATTTTGATCTTCGAGTTCAGTTTCTTCTTCCAGGGTATCAGCACATTCTGTACCACCAAAGAGGTCAAGAACCAGGAGGCCATCATCATTTAAACTTTCACGTGCAAGCTTGAAGTAATTAATGAGTTCATCACGTTTTTCAAACAAGCAGTAACTAAAGTTAAAGGCACAAGTGATATCCACTTTATCCGTGGTAATGCGAACATCATCTTCAATCAACTTGACGCGACTGGCGACATCTTCTCCTGCCGCTTCAAGGTTATGCTTTCTGCCCCATTCTAATGTTGGACCATCGAAATCCACACCAATCGCGGTACGTTCAGGATCACTTTTACACCATTCGGTCGCAAGGTAAGCCGTACCACAGAAATCTTCTTTCATGCTGATGGCTTTACGGCCCCGCAGTTTTTTAAAGGTCTTACTCATGAAGTCAACTTCGGCTTCGGGGAATTGCACTGACTCCTGGTATAAAACATGGCGATCAGCTTGCTCTGCCATAGTTGGTTTGTTTTGACCTGACGAGTTACCCATTTTTTAATCCCCTAAATTGTTCGAATTATTATTACTTATTTTAAAGCCGCTTATTATATCTGCTTTCCCGCCATCATTCGATAAAGAATTACCATACACAGCTAAGGCCTTTATCCCTTGCAGGAGAATCCAGTTCCGGGCAAAAAAGTGCTATGATCCCGTCTTTATTTAACTATTATTTATTAACCGACGGCCCTGCATCATGACTACAAAATCTCACCCATCTGCATATCACCCAACTACACCGGTCAAAATTGGTACTGCTGAACACTATGTAATGGTAGGCGGAGATAACCCTGTGGTGGTGCAATCAATGACCAACACCGATACCGCGGATGTCTATAGCACGGTAAAACAGGTCATGGAGCTGGCAGAAGCCGGTTCCGAGATGGTGCGCATCACGGTTAATTCAGCCGAAGCTGCTGAAGCGGTTGCAAAAATAAGGGCTGATTTAGACAGGCAAGGTTGTTTTGTTCCCTTAATTGGTGACTTCCATTTCAATGGCCATAAGTTACTCAGAGATTACCCTGAATGTGGCCAGGCCCTGGCCAAGTACCGCATTAACCCCGGCAACGTGGGTAAGGGTAAAAAACGTGATGAGCAATATGCCAGCATGATTGAAGTGGCAATTAAAAATGATAAACCGGTCAGGATCGGGGTGAACTGGGGTAGCCTGGACCAGGCCTTACTCGCGCGTATTATGGATGAAAATCACCTGCTGGAAGAGCCATTAGAACCACACGAAATCATGCACAAAGCCATGGTCACCTCGGCACTCGAAAGTGCACAACAGGCTGAAGAAATTGGCCTCGCCAAAGACAAGATCATTCTCTCGGTTAAAATGAGTAGCGTGCAGGATCTCGTAAGTGTTTATCGTGAACTTGCCAGCAAGTGTGACTACGCCCTGCATCTGGGTTTAACCGAGGCCGGCATGGGTTCAAAAGGTATCGTTGCCTCTACCGCTGCGCTCGCGATTTTATTGCAAGAAGGCATCGGTGACACCATTCGTATTTCACTGACACCCGAACCACATGGGGATCGTTGCAAGGAAGTCGTGGTTGCCCAGGAAATTCTGCAATCAATGGGCTTACGATCTTTCACGCCCCAGGTTGTCGCCTGCCCAGGTTGTGGTCGAACTTCAAGCACTTACTTCCAAACCTTGGCACAGGATATCCAGCGTTACCTGCGCGACAAAATGCCCACATGGCGTGAGACACATCCCGGTGTTGAGAATATGAACGTTGCCGTCATGGGCTGCGTGGTCAATGGTCCGGGTGAAAGCAAACATGCCAATATAGGGATTAGCTTACCGGGTACCGGTGAAAAACCAGTCGCCCCTGTTTATGTTGATGGCGTAAAAACAGTAACGTTAAAAGGCGATACTATTGCTGAAGAATTCCAGGAAATTGTTCAGCACTATGTTAATGAAAATTATCAACAAAATTAAACCTTTAATAAGCAATTCCTACGGCAATTTTTTTCTGCTTCGCATTATGCAAACGAAAGTGATTTAATTATGTCTTAGTTCGATTATGCTATTTGCATCGTTAGCATAATATTTCAAAGAGTCTTAAATCTATGAGTCAGCCGTCAAGCCTGTCAGAACATTTCGATTACATTATTATTGGTGCTGGCTCAGCAGGTTGCCTCTTAGCAAATCGACTTTCAGCAAACCCTGATGTAAATGTACTGTTATTGGAAGCCGGAAAAAAAGATAATTATTTCTGGATTCCAATTCCGATTGGTTACCTGTTTACAATAAACAACCCCCGAACTGACTGGTGCTATAAAACACAACCCGATCCCGGTTTAAATGGTCGCTCACTCAACTACGCAAGAGGTAAAGTTTTAGGTGGCTGTTCATCGATTAATGCCATGATTTACATGCGTGGACAACCTCGCGACTATAATGAGTGGGCCAGCCTTGGTAACCCGGGTTGGGATTTTAACTCTGTTTTACCTTACTTTAAAAAATCAGAAAACTATATTCATGGTGCTGATGATGTTCATGGTGATCAGGGTGAGTTACGCATTGAAGAACGTCGCGTTAACTGGGAAATTCTTGAAGCATGGCGGGATGCGGCTGAACAAACCGGCATTCCTAAAGTTGCAGATTTTAATCGTGGTGATAATTTTGGTAATTCTTATTTCCAGGTAAACCAACATAACGGGGTTCGGCAGAACACTAATAAAGCTTTTCTTAAACCCGTACGACATCGTCCAAACCTGACAGTAATTACCGAAGCCCACGTAAAAAAATTAATCCTCGAAAAAACTGATAAGGGAAAACGTGCAACTGGAGTCGAACTTCATATAAAAGGTTCAGCGGTAAGCAAAATAAATGCACGTCGGGAAGTCATTCTCTCTGCCGGTTCGATAGGTTCACCACAACTACTACAGGTATCCGGTATCGGGCCAGCAAAGTTATTACAAAAATACCAGGTTCCTCTACAGCATCATCTCCCTGGTGTTGGTGCTAACTTGCAGGATCACTTACAGATCCGAATGATGTTTAAGGTTCATAATACGGTGACCATGAACCAGAGAGCAAATAGCTTATTGGGTAAAGCACGCATGGGGCTTGAGTACCTGCTATTTCGTTCCGGCCCACTGACGATGGCACCCAGCCAGTTGGGCGCATTTGCCCGCAGTGATGATTCTTATGAAACACCTAATATCGAATGGCATGTACAGCCTCTTAGTCTTGATAAGTTTGGGGAACCATTGCATTCCTTCCCGGCGATTACCCCGTCCGTATGCAACCTGCGTCCCACGAGCCGTGGCCATGTGCATATCCTTAGTCCGGATATGAATAACCAGCCTGAAATTAAACTCAATTATTTATCAACCGCAGAAGATCAAAAGGTTGCAGCAGATTCCATGCGCTTCACTCGCCGCATTATGAGTGCTGATGCCTTACGTCCCTACCAGCCTGAAGAATGGCGCCCCGGTAGCAGTATTGAAAGTGATGAGAACCTTATAAAAGCCGCAGGTGACCTGGGCACAACCATTTTTCACCCGGTGGGAACGTGTAAAATGGGCAATGATGAATATGCCGTGGTTGATGAACAGTTACGTGTTCATGGTATTGAAGGCTTACGTATTATTGATGCTTCAATTATGCCAACGATTACTTCCGGCAACACCAATGCCCCGACCATTATGATTGCTGAAAAAGCTGCAGACATGATTATTAAATGTCAAAATTAATAGCGGGTTAAGTTAAGGCAAGTGCCAACGCAAAAGGCATTACCACTAAACTGCCCAGCTTTGCCATCATCACGATAGATGCCACCTTCTCCAGCTAACACGTCATTTTCGAAATGACGAACAACTAAACATCCTATCCCTTTACTGCCACAAAGAATTCTCTTTCATAATTTTTTCCAGCATGTCCTGGTAATTACGAATGTTCTGCACGTAATCAACAGGTTCGTAACCACGTGCGTAACCATGTTTTAATTTTTTGTAATATTTCTTCTTGGTTAACAACGGTAAAACTTCAGAAAGTTCCTGCCAACGATCGGGATTTTTACCCAGTTGCCTGGCAAGTTTACGTGCGTCCCAGATATGCCCCATGCCCACGTTATAGGCGGCTAATGCCAGCCATGTACGATCCGGTTCTGTAACTGACTCTGGCAGACGCTTACGAAGTTTATTTAAATAATAGGCGCCACCCATAATACTGGCATCAGGATTTAAACGGTTTTTAATGCCCAGTTCTTTTGCTGTTGTCTTCGTTAACATCATCATGCCACGAACACCGGTTGGACTTTTTGCATTCACCCGCCAGTGTGACTCCTGGTAGGACTGTGCAGCTAAAAGGGTCCAGCTAACATTATAACGTTGTGCTGCTTTTTTAAATAATTTTTGATATGTAGGTAAATGAGATTTTATCTTGCGTTGGTATGCGCGGGCTTCTACATAATCAAAACGTTCGATGTAACCGTAATAACGATGCATTACATCATCAAGCTTGCCACTCTCGATATAACTGTCAAACCAGTCAACTAACACATCCTGAAAATCATCGGCACTGCGAGGTATAACCCAGCCCAGTGGCTCAGGTGCGGTTAAATTAAAACGTATTGATAACTCGGGAAAATAACGACGATTAATGGCAACAATATTTTCATCTGCAATCGTACAGTCAATCTTTTCTAACCAGACATCTTCTAACAACGATTCGGTATCCGTGTTTTCAACTTCCTGCCATTGAAGTTCATGGTGATGTTTTTTTAATTTATTTAACTGTTCGACGTAACTACTATGGGCAGGGACGTTAATACTTAGTCCAACAAGGTCTTCAATTTTCTTAGGTCGTTTACCACCACGGCGACAAACGACTTGTTGCGCTACCATTTGATAAGTCGGACCAAACAAATACTTTTTAGCACGTTCCTCAGTATGCGTTAAGCCGGCGGCAGCTAAGTCACCATAACCTTCATCCACAGCTTTAAATAAATCAGAAATATCTTCTTTAGTGACAAAACGCGCCTTAACACCTAGCGAGTCGGCAAAGGCATTGGCAATTTCATATTCAACGCCCATGTAACCTTCACGCGACTCGTAGTATGTCGTCGCGGCATTTCGGGTTAGAACAACAAGCTCACCTTTTTCTTTAATTTGTTCAAGATGATCTGTCTCACCTGAACATGCTCCCAGCATTAAACTAATACAGGAAAGCAGAGTAAAGTGCCTTATTGTTAACATCAAAACTCCAAACAATTACGATACCTTTGTGAAAAGTTTATCACTCCATTGATAAAAACTCATTCCCAGAAGAATCAAACCCGTGCCTATCCAGATGCCTGTATTGAGTATTTCATTATTCAGGGCATAACCTAAAAACAAAGCAATAACAGGTGTCACCAATGTAATTAGTGAAACACGGCTTACATCAACATGTTTTAAGATATAGAAAAACAAAACGAATCCTAAAACAGAACCAAATATTCCTAAGTATACTATCGACCCCAGGCCCCGTTGACTAAAGCTTTCAGGCCATGTTCCCTGCGAAAAAAACCAGGTTAATAAATATAAAGGAACACTCACCAGCAAGCCACCATGGGTAATTTCCAGTGCCGATAAATCATGCTGTAACTTTTTAAACCAGACACTGCTTAATGAGTGTAATAACACTGATAAGCATACAGCAGCAATACCAATCACCGCATGTGTACCAAACTTTATACCCTGGTTAAATATCACAAATAAACCAACCAGCCCTAATACAACCCCTAAAATTTTAGCCGGAGTTAAGCTCCGTTCATTCAACCACATCGCCGCCATTATTCCGGTCACAATCGGGTTTAATCCAAAAATAATGGAAATAAAGCCTGAAGAAATATATTGAGAGCCCCAGTATACACTTAACATAGCACCATAGATGGCAATCCCTGCAACAAGATATGTCTTACGCGCATGCTGATCCCAGGGTAAGCGGCGACGAGAAACCAGCATAATTAAAGCAGTACTAAAAAACAGGCCGATCAACATCCTGGCTGTTACACCAAATAAAAAACCGGAATCTACACCACTCCATTTAATCGCAAGCGGAGTCGTCGACCAGATAATAATGACCCCGATATATGCTAGTGGAACTGACATCATATCTCTCCATGATAGTTACTGCTTTTAAATAAAAGCACTCATACAACTTAAACAAAACTATTTATTTCAAATAGCCATAACAAAAAAGGCCACAGTTCTTTTGAAACTGTGGCCTTTTGAAAAACAAATTCTTTTAGGAATTTTTCAGATAATATTTTTCCAATAAGTCACAGCCACTGTATTACGGTGCCACGCCAGTTTGCATGCCACTCGAATGACTGGATTGCGCATTGAAATTATCTTGTTATTCATGTGCCTGAGTCTGCACCTGCTTTTATAAACTGTCAACAATTAAAACTCGAACGGTTATTGAATGTAGAAATAATCCCATTCTGTCGTACTTAT